>DFND01000020.1:9314-43817 GCA_002375895.1 Firmicutes bacterium UBA3576 | reverse complement strand
TCCTTTTGATGGGTTATCCAGCGCCGCTTCGTCCCCGGGCTAGGGTGGTTGACCATTTTCGGAATCGGTGGTCGGAAGTTTCCGGAATGAGTGGTCGATTTGGTCCGGAATCCGCAGTGGAGCCTGCAACCCCTCTGAGAACTGCGTGGGCTCGAGCTAATCGGTCAGACAGAAGCTCAGAGTCTGCAGCGGACTGTCGGACACCCTGAGCGTAACAGTTTCAGTAATGGTCTTGGTAGCTGACCTAGCGTGAAAGATGACCTTGTACTCGCCAGCGCGCATACCTAAGGGCAGGGGCATTTGGCCCATCCACCCGTTAACGACTTTGACGAGGGAGGTCTCTGCCAACTCGTCAAGCTTGGCCGTGACTTCCAGTACGTTATTGCTGGTATGGGCCTCGACGAGGAGTGTCGTGCCGGGAACTGCCGGATTAGGCGACACCGAGGGTTGAAGCGATATTGGATCCATCACCAGAACCGTGACCGTGGCGTACCTGGTGCCGTCCTCGTAATCCGCCTTCACTTTGACCTGGCGGATTCCCTCAGGTGTCGAAAGCGGGAGGTGTTCTTCCAAGGTCCATACATCTAGGTGCTCGGTGTCGGTAATACGTCGGAAGGGCAGGTCGCCGGATTCGAGCAGGACGGCTTGAGCACCCCCAGTGGTTCGAGCGGTATATCGCAGGGAGCCACCGGGACGTACTACCTGGGGTTGTACGGACACGGTGAGGCTTTTCCTCTGCAACAGGATCGGCTTCCTCACGCTGTGGTAGGTATTCCCCTGCCGATCTTGAGCCCACCCGGTGTAGAAGTATAGGCCGTTGGGGACAGGCCCCCCAGCGTCCCTATCGCCCTGCCAGGCTACTGTCGACGGCAGCTCTTCGAAACCTCTTCCAGAAAAAGTCCTTACGACCTCTCCGCTCAAATCCTCGATGTAAAGGGCCCAGCGATAGATGTTTCGGTTACGCAAGTAGTCGACGTCGATATAACAGACGTCGAGGATCCCGTCGCCGTCCGGTGAGAACTCCGGCTGTCTGGCGTTTAACCTGAAGATACATGAACGGTAAATGAGAGCGGCGGCCTCTACGCGAGTTAGATAGGAGGATGGTCTAAGGGTCCTGTCGGGGTAACCCCTTACTATCTTAAGGGAGACGGCGAGGGCCACGTAACGAGCTGAATGATCATCCATCTTACGCCAATCCCGGAATCGCTTCAGATGCCGTAAGACTTCGGCATCGGATAACCCCTCGGCGAGCTCTCTCAGTTCAAGGGCGTTCAACAGCCATACTATAGCCTCCTCCCGGCGGATCGCAGATGAAGGGCGAAAGTTACCCGAATCCTCCAGAAGTTCAGCCTCGATTGCGGCGTTGAGGTAGGGCTCAAGGGGCACTCGGTCGTACAGCAGGAGGCCTCGAGGGACATCAGAGAAGGGGCTTACCCCGGGCTTCGGCGTGAGCCCGAGGGTCTTAGTCAGGAGCACGAGGAACTCCCCGCGCGTTATGTCCCGTTTGGGCCTGAAGTGGTATTCAGTTCGCGTAAACCAGGTAAAGAGGAAAGGATGCCAATCCCGATCAATAGTATACCACCCGTCGGCCACCCCCTCTTCCCACAGCACCCTCACGTAATCGTACGCCCAGTGATGGCGAGTCATGTCATCAAACCACACCTCTTCTGCCGCGATAGCCGTTGAGTACGGGAGCGCGACCGTGACGGCCAAGAGAAGGCATACCAGCGCGACGCGGTAAAGCATCCCTTAACCCCCTCTTTGCTAGAACTTGACAATTAAGATTCTCTCTCCCTCTGGCAAATCCTGCCATTACCGCTCGGCAGTTTTTTACAGCTTTTCGGGTGATCCCCTAGAGCCCAACTATGCTAGATTCACGGCGAGGCAAAGCCCGATGCGCCCTCGCGGTTTTCCAGTTCACGGGTATTGACACACTTACTGGGAGAACAGTAAACTTAAACCTACATCGGCAGTTTATGGGAGGGGAGGGTCGAGAATGGCAATACTGGTGGAAAACAAATACTTGGTTCTTGCCTTCATAGGGGCGCTGCTCACGGCGATATTGGTCTACGGGTTCCTGGCGGAGGTCGGGGAGACCACGACGGTGGTCGTGGCCGGCATTGACGTGCCAGCGGGCTCATTGCTTGAACGGGACCAGCTTAAAGAGGTAGAGCTACCGTACGGTGCAGTGCATCCAGATGCGGTACGCAGCGTGGCCGACGCGGCAGGGAGCTACGCAACTGGCCCAATCTACCGCGGCCAGCAGGTGCTCAAACAGATGGTCGGCGGCAGGAACTCTGACGCCGCTCTCAAGGCCTATCTCGACTCGGGGTATAGGCTTATGCAATTTCCAGTGGATCCCGCGAGGTGTCCGATTGACCTGTTGCTGCCTGGTGATGTCGTGGACATCCTCTTTATCCCCACTGGAATCGTATCAGAGGGCCCGTCTACGATGACCATTGAGGGAGTGCGTGTTGTGAGAATTGCGCGTGACGGCGACGGACGGTCTGCGGGCATAACCTTAGCTGTGACCCCACAGCAGGCGCAGTTGCTGGCCTTCGCCGGGGAAGCGGGCCAAGTGTTCATCGTTCTCCACGGTGGGAACGAGGGGGCTGTTGAGGAGGGCGGCGAACGATGACAGGTCCGAGCCGTAGGGTATTGCTGATGTCTCCCGAGGGAGAGCTGAGATCATACCTGGGCGATGAGGGCGTAGTGGTGCGCACGTTAGATGAGGTGCTGTCCCACGACAACGTAGATGTCATCGTGGTTGACGGCAGCGCCATAAGTAACGTTCCGGCCACCCTCAGGGCCCTTTCAGCCGGCATGCCTGGGACGGAGATAATCTTGGCTGTAGCTGACCTGGAGCGACTATCGCCCGAAGACCACCGCCTGCTGAACTCCATTGGTGGGTCAGTCGTCAGCTATGAACAGTTGTCGACGCACCTAAGGGGATTGAACCCGATAACCGTCGACGTCAAGCGACTGCTCAACGTGTCTACAGGAGGCGATTTTACAGCTCTACCGGCTAGGTGCGTCGCTGTTCTCGGCCCGAAGGGGGGCGTCGGCAAGACCTTGATGGCCGTAAACCTCGCCTTCCTGGTAGCGCGTTCGGGCATGAAGACGCTTCTTGTGGACCTCGATCTGGCCGCCAGCGATGCGTCGGTCCACCTTGGTTTGCTCGAAGGTCCGACGATACTGGACATGATCCCCTTCGTGGACGACCTTCCCACCATGGGATTCAGTAAGTTCGTCCGTTCTCACCCATCGGGCTTGGACTTGGTAACCGGCGTCCCTAGGCCGGAACTGGCTGAGATGGTTGAGCCGTCGCACGTCCGCAGCTTGTTGGTCGCAGCCTTCAAGTACTACTCCTTCATAATCGTCGACACTCCCGCAGGGGCAACCGTGGATCTCACCTACGAGAGCGTGGAATTTTGCAACTACTGCCTCTTGGTGACCACGCAGGACCCCTGTGCCGTAAGACAGGCTGGCACGGCGCTCAACACGTTGTTACGCATGGGCATCCCCTCCGAACGGTTTAAAGTGACCGTAAACCGTTATGCAGATGGAGGGGCGCTGCCTACCGCAGCCGCCATAGGGAGGTTCCTGGGAGCATCGGTAATAGGTACCGTGAGGCAGGAGCCTGCTGCCGTGGGCCAAGCGCTAGTAAGGGGCATCCCGGTGGTGGGTTGCACTGACGATGGCATCACACGCGACCTAAAACGGATTGCGGAGGCCCTTTGCCCCGGCATCAAGGCCGATGAGACGCGGGAGCCAGCCTTTTCAATTCTTCAACTGGTCAGGAGGTTGATTAGATGAACGGTGTACTCGGACACATAGAGCGGCAGGGCGGACTGGTACCTTTGAACGAGGTCGGCGTTCAGGGGACGACCCTTGAGAGGCTCACGAAGAAGGTGCAGGATCGCATCGTTAAGGAGTACGGGGAGATCCTCGCTAGTGCAAGGGTCAACGTAGAGAGGAGGAAACAGTTGGCCCGGATCATTGGCAGTATTGTGGCCAGTGAGGACGGATGGGGTAAGTTCGGCGGCGATCGCCGCATCTACGAGCTCATCGCCGACGAGATAGTAGGGTTTGGCCCCATCGAGCCCCCTATCAGAGACCCGCAGGTGCAGGAAATCATGATCAACGGCCCCGATGAGGTGTTCGTTGAACGAGACGGGGTGCTGTGTAAAACGGAGATCAAGTTTCGCAGCGAGAGCCACCTCATGGACGTGATCGCGCGTTTGATCGCCCCTTCTGGAAGGAGGGTTGACCAGTCCAGCCCTTACTGTGATGCGCGTCTGCCGGATGGTTCCAGGGTCAACGTCATCATCCCCCCGCTGGCAGTGGACGGCCCGACGGTGACCATCCGGAAGTTCGGGACGCGCCAGATGACCTGCGGTGACCTGGTCAAGAGGGGGACGATGACGCAGGAAATGGCGGAGTTCCTAGCTCGGGCGGTACGGTCGAGGCTGAACATTATCATCACGGGAGGGGCATCGTCAGGCAAGACCTCGACCCTCAACGCACTCTCGGAGCATATCGACCCCGCCGAGAGGGTCATCACCATCGAGGATTCCGCCGAGCTCAGGTTAACCAACAAGCACGTGGTCAGACTCGAGACGCGGCCGACCAATTTTGAGGGTCGTGGCGAGGTTACTATGAGAGACCTCTTGCGCAACGCGCTGCGGATGCGTCCCGACCGGATCATTATAGGCGAGGTGCGGGGCGAGGAGGCCTTCGAGCTACTCCAGGCCCTCAACACCGGCCACGCGGGTTCGCTCTCCACCCTTCACGCCAACGGCCCGGAAGATGCAGTAGTTAGGTTTTCGGATATGGTGATGATGGCCGGTTCAGGACTACCCTACGACAGGGTGCGGAGACAGGTGCTCCAGGTTATCGATCTGGTCGTGCATCTTCACCGTAACCCAGAGGGACACCGGTACGTACGACAGATATGTGCCACCGACGGGGTCCAGGTGGTCCAGGTCGTTGCTTATACCGGCAACGGGCAAGCTGAATTCTTCCAGCTCCCCGCCAGGTTGGCTGAGAGGATGGAGCGCCGGTGAAAGTCGGGGAGCTGGTGACCGCCCTTGTGGCGGGCGCTACGGGGTTCAGCGCCATCATGTTGTTAGTTGAAAAGGCCGTGCAGGTAGGAAACCCCCTGTCTAGGTACAATTCCCTTCACGGTGAGAGGAATAGGCCTCAAGTTCACAAGAGGTTGAACCTCCCCGTCGCCATGGGCGTCCTCATGATGTTAAGTGGAGTTGTCCTTGCGCCACTGGGCTTGGCCTTTCTGGTTCCGGCGGGCCTCACGACCATCGCTCTTCATTCAGCATTGAAGGACAGGGCCGCCGCCAAGTTGACTCGAACGAGGGAGAGTCAAATGTTCGGGATGGTGGCAATCCTTTATTCCTGCTTCCGGGCCGGCGGGAACCTGGTTGAAGGCCTGCGGGCTTGTCTGAGTTTGCCCGATGGACCCGTGCGGAGCGAAGTCCAGAGGATCTTGGCCGGCATAAGCGCCGGGAAGAGTCCCCCTGACGCCCTGTGGGAGGCCTTCGAAAGGACGGGCTCTCACCTTTGGCGGTATGTAGCGCTGGTAAATGAGGTGCACAGGCGAACCGGAGGCGACCTGTCATCGATGTTGACCAGAGTCATGAGATCTCTGAACGAGGAGCGGCTCTTGCGTATGGAGTTGGACGCGAGAATGACTGATGCGAAGCTGACGGCCTGGGCTCTTACCCTGGCGCCGTTATGCCTCAGTATCTTCCTGCAGGTGACGCAGGCGGAGGTCATGCGGCAATTTTACAGTACCCCCATCGGCAGGGGGATCCTTGCCTACGCGGGCCTGTCCTGGCTTTTGGGTTTCCATCTCATGAAGCGCATGGCTACCGTAAGGGGATTGAGGTAAGATGGTCGCCGCTCCGCTTATGGCCGCTCTCAGCGTTTGGTTCCTATGGTTGTGGCTCCGAGGCAGACGACTTGGGGGGCTTAAAGTATGGCGGCACCGATTGCCGGCTGCCCCGAACCGACGACTCCACTATGATGAAGAGCTTCCGTTGGCAATAGACCTGTTGGTCCTCTGCTTCGAGGGCGGCCTCGGGGTGAACTCCTCCCTTAAGCTCCTCGCTGAAGTGGCACCGGACCTGCTTGGGGGAAGGATCAAGATGGCCGTGAGAGAGTTGAATGCCGGCAAGGGCGAAGGTGAGGTGTTGGCCTCGCTCGGCCTCTCGGAGGACGGTGAGTCCCTTTGGGGCCTATCCACCATTGTGGATGCGGCCCGGAGATGGGGTGTCCCGGTACGAGAGATCATGGAGTCGTTGTCTGAGAACGCGTTGAAAACGAGGAGGATCGCCTTGGAGCAGGAGGCCAACAAGATACCCTTTCGCCTGACGGTGTGCAGCCTGTTAACCATGCTTCCCCCCCTCCTGATGCTGGCCATCGTCCCTTATGTAATAACTTTTCTCAGCTGGTGAAGAAGGGAGGTGGAAGGGTGATGGGTATCCTCAGATGGTTGTACTGGACATTGCGCTCCGATCGAGGTGTCACGACGACGGAATACGCTCTGCTCCTGGCGTTGATCGTGGTAATGCTCATAGGAACCCTGAGTGCCCTCGGGGGAGCGCTGGAGAACAAGCTACACGAGATTATCACGCAGATCGAGGGGGTTTAACGGTTCATGGTATCCCGAATCGGTCAGTCCGAAGAGGGTACCAGTACGGCCGAGTTCGTCATAGTTTTATTTCTCCTCGTGACGATCCTCTTCTCGATCCTCGAATTCGGCACGATGATGAACGCGTACCTGGTGGTGAGTACTGCAGCTAGGGAGGGGGCCCGCCGAGCGGCAATAGAAGGCGGAAGGACGGCCGAGGTGCTGGCCAGCATAGAGCATCAGCTAGCGCTCGGGAACCTCCTCCCTGACCACGCCGAGATAACGATCTCGCCCAAGGAGGCCGCCTACGGAAGGCCGATTAGCGTTCGGGTTGCCTATCCCTATAGGCCCCGCTTCGGCTTCGTCACGGCGCTGAGTGGCGGAATCATATGGCTTGACGCCGAGGTTATGACCCGGAGTGAGAAGGTCCGATGAACCCTAAAGACAGTGGCGGGGCCGTGACGGTCATGGTCGTGATAATGCTGCCCCTCTTTCTCCTGAGCTTGGCGTTGGTTCTGGACGTCGGCCTCCTGTTCATAACCAGAACTCAGGCGCAGGCAGCAGTGGATATGGGAGCATTGGCCGGCGTGCAGGAACTTGACTGGGATGCGGCGGCGAGGGGCGTTCTCCAGCTCAGACCCGAGGAGGCAGAGAGGAGTGCGAAGGAGTGGACCTTGCGAAACTTGGAGGCCCTGCGTCGGGCGCGGCCGGGTCCGGGTGACGTATTCATCAAAGTTGAGGTGTACAACGCATCTCCGGATCAGCCGATGACCGTGCGCGGTACCGGGAGAGTTATCTCCACTCCGACCGTCCGGGTGGAGGCCAAGATACCTACCACGCTCCTTCTGCTCTCCCTTCCTGTTGAATTGAAGGTCGCAGCCGACGCCTCGGTGGTTAGATCGGAAACTAGATAACTTGAGAAAGAGGGAACAAGGGCTGAGTGGAGAATTATATAAATGACACAATATTGCGACGATAGGCAGCTGCTTCCAGAGGCGGGTAAACTGGGAAGGGAGTTGTGAGACCCGTGTCCGGAGCCATGTCTGAAGAGTACCTCTGTCCCGTATGCGAGGTGCGGAGTTTGAAGCTAACCGGGTTCGCGGTTCCTTCGGCGACGAAGAGCGATGACCCCAGTCCCTTTAAAGTCACGGGAGATTACATCTTCCGATGCGGCAACTGTAAGACCAAGCTCCTCTTTCCCGACCCTCCGTGGGAGGTGAGGGAATCCTCGGAGGCGGATAAGTATCATGCCCCTAGCGCTGATTTGACCTCTTCTTGAGGTCATTTTTCTTATGCATTCACTACCGCTGCATTTCCTCAGAATCGATGGCCTGGCCGAGGGGCTGTCGGCCTGCTGCTGGCTATGGATGGTGAAGGAGATACTGGTTCGAATGGAGAATTCATACCAACTGACAACAGAATACAGCCGGATGACTGTCGCTTGATGTCCTTTATGGTGGTCGGGTTTTAGGGTGCGATGAATAAGACCTCTTGTGGATGGGGCAGAAAGCGCCAGGACGGGACTCTGGAGAGTATCCCGGACGCACCGCCGGGACACCGAAGGGGCAAGTCCTGAATTTCAGGGCGAAACTCTCAGGTAAAAGGACAGAGAAGACGTTGTTCTTGTTTGTCCTTTTTAAATTTTCTCGGGGTGCCGGAGCTAAGATAAGCACAGGCCGGCACGTTCTGGAGGTGGTACGGTGCCGGAGCTTAAACGTACGCCGCTTTACGAAACACATCTTGAGGAGGGTGGGCGAATAATTGATTTCGGTGGATGGGCTCTGCCGGTAGAGTACTCGGGGATAATCGCCGAGCACAGGGCCGTTAGGTCCTCCGCCGGCCTTTTCGACGTCTCCCACATGGGGGAGATACTGGTCAGCGGGCCGGGAGCCCTCGAATTCTTGAACTACGCCCTGACCAACGACCTGTCGTCTATTGTCCAGGGCCAGGTGATGTATTCGCCCATGGCCAACGAAGAGGGGGGGACCGTCGACGACCTCTTGGTGTACCGGTTGGCCGGTGACGCGTTCCTGTTGGTAGTGAACGCGGCCAACACCGAGAAGGACTACTCCCATTTGCGGCTCCTGGCCGCCGAGAGGCCGGGGGTGGAGGTAGAGGACGTCTCGGACCGCTGGGCCGAGCTGGCCTTGCAGGGACCGCGAGCCGAGGACGTCCTGCGGAGACTTACCGATTTCAACCTCGGCGACATAAGATACTACTACTTCGCCCACGAGGTATCTGTCGCCGGGGTCAGCTGTCTCGTCTCCCGCACCGGTTATACCGGGGAGGATGGGTTTGAGCTCTACTGCGAGCCCGCGGACGCCGCCGCCCTTTGGCGGGCCATAAGGGACGCCGGGGGGGAGGACGTGATCCCCGCCGGGCTCGGGGCGCGGGACACTCTGCGGTTGGAGGCCGGCATGCCCCTCTATGGCCATGAGCTGGGGGAGGACATCAGCCCCCTCGACGCCGGCCTCGGCAGGTTCGTGGCCCAGGACAAGGACTTCGTGGGCCGGGAGGCCATGCTCAAGGGGTCAGGTCGGAGGAGGCTGGTAGCCTTCGAGATGACCGAGCGGGGTATACCTCGACAGGGACATCCCCTCATATTCCAAGGAGAAGAGGTCGGCGTGGTGACCAGCGGCACCTATTCTCCGTGGCTGAACAAAAGCATCGGCATGGGCTTTGTGCCGCCTGATCTCGCCTCACCGGGACAGGTTATGGCGGTATCCATCCGGGGACGGCAGCGGGCGTGCACCATCGTGAAGAGACCCTTTGTTAAAGGTAGGCGGAAAACCTAAGAAGGAGGTTCTGGTATGTATCCCAAGGATCTCAAGTACACCGAGGAACACGAGTGGGTGAGGGTGGAAGACGGGGTCGCGACCGTGGGAATCACTCACTACGCCCAGGAGCAACTCGGCGACATAGTCTTCGTAGAACTGCCTGAAGTGGGACAGCGGCTGGAGAAGGGAGAGTCCTTCGGAGTCGTGGAGTCGGTCAAGACGGTCTCTGACCTGTACTCCCCCGTCTCTGGGACCGTTACCGCGATCAACGAGGAGCTGTTGGACGCCCCAGAAAAGGTTAACGAGGACCCCTATGGCGCGGGGTGGATGATTAAGCTCGAGTTGGCCGACGAGGGCGAGCTCGCTGAGCTTCTCGATGCCGCGGAGTACACGAGAATGCTCGAGGAAGAGGGATAGACGTGCGTTACCTACCCAATACAGAGGCTGACAGGAGGGAGATGCTGGCCGCCATAGGCCTTGAGTCCGTAGAGGAGCTCTTCTCGGACATACCGGAGGCCGTTAGGTTCAAAGGCAGGCTCGAGCTTCCCGAGGCGATGTCGGAGTTAGAGCTAAGAAGACACATGGCGGAACTGGCGTCCGGGAGCTCGGACCTCGACCGTTTCGCCTGCTTTCTCGGAGCGGGGGCCTACGACCACTTTATCCCCAGCGTCGTGGGGCATATCCTCTCCAGGGCTGAGTTTTACACCGCCTACACCCCCTACCAGGCGGAGATAAGCCAGGGAGTGCTCCAATCCATCTATGAGTACCAGACGATGATCTGCCGCCTCACTGGTATGGACGTCGCCAACGCCTCCATGTACGATGGCGCCACTGCCCTGGCTGAGGCCGGGCTCATGACCACCGGGATCACCCGCCGCAAGGCACTGGTCATCTCCAGCACCGTTCATCCGGAATACCGGGAGGTAGTGAAGACCTATGCCGGCGGTGCCGACATCGAGGTGCGCGAGGTGCCGTACACCGATGGGGTTACGGACCTCGACGCCCTCCAGAAGGCCGTGGGCCAAGACACGGCCGGAGTGCTAATTCAGCACCCCAACTTCTTCGGAAACTTGGAGCCCGTCAGCGATATCGGGGGCGTTGCCAAGGAGGCGGGCGCCCTGTTCGTGCCCTGTGTCGACCCCATCTCTTTGGCCCTGTTGAGGGCACCTGCCGACTACGGCGCGGACATAGTCGTCGGTGAGGGCCAGCCTCTCGGCAACCCGGTATCCTTCGGGGGCCCCTATCTCGGGTTCTTCGCCGCTCGGCAGAAGTTCATGCGTCGCATGCCAGGCCGTATCGTAGGGGCGACGGTAGACGCCGAGGGCAAGCGCGGCTTCGTCCTCACCCTTCAGACGAGGGAACAGCACATCCGGCGAGAGAGGGCCACGTCCAACATCTGTTCCAACGAAGCCCTGTGCGCCTTGGCGGCAACGGTGTACCTCTCGCTGATGGGACCGTCAGGGCTGAGGGGGGTCGCCGAACAGTGTCTCAAGAAATCCCATTATACCCTCGAACGGCTACTGGAGATCCCGGGCGTCACGCGGGAGTTCTCCGCCCCCTTCTTCAAGGAGTTCGTGGTACGCGTAGAGGCTGACCCGGATACGGTGAACGAGAGGCTCTATGAACGGGGCATCATAGGCGGGCTCAACCTGGGGAGGTTCTATCCCGAGCTCGACGGCTGCATGATGTTCTGCGTTACCGAGAAGCGGACCGGAGCGGAGATCGAGGACCTCGTCGAGGTCATCAGGGGGTGCGTGAGATGACGGAACCTCTGATCTTCGAGCTTAGCTCTCCTGGCCGGCAAGGGTATTCACTGCCGTCCCTGGATGTGCCCGACAAGGCCGTGGAGGACCTGTTGCCGGCAGAGGAACTTAGGCCTGAGCCCCCGCGGCTTCCAGAGGTCAGTGAGGTCGACGTGGTCAGGCATTTCACCAGGCTCTCCAACATGAACCACGGGGTGGACAACGACTTCTATCCCTTGGGGTCCTGTACGATGAAGTACAACCCGAAGGTGAACGAGGATGTGGCACGGCTGCCGGGCTTCATTAACCTTCACCCCTATCAGGCCGAGGAGACTGTACAGGGAGCGCTCAGGTTGATGTACGAGTTGCAGCGCTACCTGGCCGAGATCGGCGGGGTCGACGCCGTGAGCCTTCAGCCTGCGGCGGGCGCCCACGGCGAGTTGACCGGGCTTCTCCTGATCAAGGCCTATCATGCCGACCGGGGCGAGGCCCGCGACGTCATTATCGTGCCCGATTCCGCCCACGGCACCAACCCCGCCACGGTGACCATGTGCGGTTTCAAGGTGCGAGTGGTAAAGTCCGACGAGCGGGGCGGAGTGGACCTCGACTCTTTGAGGCAGGCGCTGTCCGATGACGTCGCCGGCCTGATGCTGACGAATCCGAACACCTTGGGGTTGTTCGACGAGAACATCCACATCATAGCCGACCTGGTGCACGAGGCGGGAGGGCTCCTGTACTACGACGGGGCCAACGCCAACGCCATTCTGGGCATCGCTAGGCCCGGAGACATGGGCTTTGACGTAGTTCACTTTAACCTGCACAAGACCTTCTCCACGCCGCACGGCGGCGGCGGGCCGGGCTCCGGCCCGGTCGGGGTCAAGGAGGTCTTGGTGCCTTACCTGCCCGTTCCCATCGCGGAGAAGAGGGACGAAGGCTACGTCCTCTCCTACGATGTGCCGAAGTCCATCGGGCGGATGAAGGCCTTCTACGGCAACTTCGGCGTCGCCGTCAAGGCCTACGCGTACATCCGCAGCATGGGGCCCGATGGCCTGCGGCGGGTCAGCGAGGACGCGGTGCTCAACGCCAACTACCTCATGCGACGGCTCGCGGAATACTACGATCTGCCCTATGACCGGCATTGCAAGCACGAGTTCGTGTTGTCAGGTTCCGGGCTGAAGAAGAAATTCGGCGTCAGAACCTTGGACGTGGCCAAGAGGCTGCTGGATTACGGATTCCATCCCCCCACGGTATATTTCCCCCTCATAGTCGACGAGGCCCTGATGATAGAGCCTACCGAGACTGAGAGCAGGGAGACCCTCGACCGTTTCGCGGCTGCGATGATCGCCATAGCCAAAGAGGCGGAGGAGGACCCCGACCGGCTCAAGGGAGCTCCGTACACCATGGTGGTCGGACGCCTGGACGAGGCCTTGGCCGCGCGGCAGCCGAACCTGGCCTGGCGTGAAGACTAAATCCCGAGAGGGCCGGTCGGCTTGTTCGACCGGCCCTAACAGTGAGGGTTGCCATGAAGCTTCAGGAGAGGGCGTGGAAGATTCGTCAGAGGTTCCACCCGCGGCGGATACGATTTTACCGCCCGGCGAGGACGCGCCCGGTGAGCGTTACGGGCCGGGCCTGCTCCCAGGACTGCGCCCACTGCGGAGGCCGACACCTGATGCACATGCAGGGGGTAGAGGCGGCCTTGTCCGCGGCGCCGAGCGCCAGTTATTTGGTGAGCGGGGGCTGTGACGAGGCCGGTCGCGTGCCGATAGCTGAGCACGTCGACCTCCTCCGGGCCCTGCGGGAGAGGGGCCGGCTGAACGTCCACTCGGGCATCGTCACCGAGGGGGATGTGGCCATCCTGAGGGAGCTCGACCCGGTCGTGTCTTATGATTTCGTCGTCCACCAACCAACCATAACCACCGTCTACGGACACGGGAGGACGGCGAGGGATTTCCTCGAGGGCTACCGGCTTCTCAGGAGCGCCGGCCTCAGGGTTGTCCCCCACGTGCTCATCGGCCTCAACGGCGGCCGCATAGAGGGTGAGAGGGCAGCGGTGGAGGCCCTCAGGGAGCTGGGCTGCGAGGAGCTGGTCTTCCTGGTATTGATCCCAACGCGCGGTTCGAGGTTCGCCACCGCCCAGCCGCCTCCGCCTGAGGAGGTGGCGGAGGTACTGTGCTGGGCGAGGGTCACCTTGCCCGAGGCCGACCTCCAGCTCGGGTGCATGAGGCCCGGTGGGCGATACCGCAGGAACCTCGACCCTCTGGCCGTCCGCGCCGGGGTGAACGGCATCGTAAAGCCCGACCCTGCCGCGGTCAGGGCCGCAGAGGAGGTGGGACTGAAAATTGAGTGGGGCGAAGAATGCTGTGTCTTCTGAGCGAAGGGTAAGGGTATCGGCCGGCACAGCCGTGGTGCTGGGCCTGAGCTCGGCCAGGGTGGATGCCCGCCCGACCACCGCGTACCTGATGACGGGTGTGGAGGACGGGTGCCTGTACGACTGTGCCTTCTGTGCGAGAGCCCGGTCCGCGAAGGGCCGCTCCGATGCTCTGTCGCGGGTAACCTGGCCAGAGTGGCCGGAGGACGAGGTGTTCGCTCGCCTGGTGCGGGCCCATGACGACGAAGTCCTCAAGAGGGCCTGCTTTCAGGTGGTGAGGACCAAGGACTACATTGACGACATATGCCGCAGGGTGCGCCTGTTGGCAAGCTACGGCGAACTTTCAGTATGTGTCTCCGCCAACCTGCGGAGCTCAGCCGAGGTCGCACGGCTCCTGGAGGTCGGGGTGGACCGGGTGTCGATACCCATCGATGCCGCGAGCCCGGCGGTCTACGCGAGGGTGAAGGGCGGCTCGTGGCACGGGACCCTGGAATTGCTCCGGGAGTGCGCGCGAAAGTTCCCCGGTCGGATAACCACACACATCATAATCGGGCTGGGCGAGTCGGAGGAGGACGCCGTGAGCCTGATAGGCTCCCTCACCGACGAGGGGATAATGACGGCCCTCTTCGCCTTTACCCCGGTGAGGGGCACGAGGCTAGAGGGCGCGAAGCCCCCGGACATCACGTCCTACAGGAAGATACAGGCCGCCAGGTATCTCCTGGACAGGGGGCTTGTTCGGGTGTCCCAGATGACCTTCGTCGACGGGGTCCTCACGGACTTCGGCCTCGACCGGGCGACCCTACTCGAGGTCCTCGCCGACGGTGAGGCCTTCAGGACCAGCGGCTGTCCGGACTGCAACCGACCCTACTACAACGAACGCCCGGGCGGGGTGATCTACAACTACCCCGAGCCCCTCACGGAGGCGCAGCGGGAGGAGGCCCTGGCTCAACTTGCGGGAGGATTGTCACGGTGATCTGGAGACTGGTCAGGACTGAACCCATGGATGGCGCGGAGAACATGGCGGTGGACGAAGTGCTCATGAGGGGCAGCCGCGGCGGGATGCCCACCTTGAGGTTCTACACCTGGTCGCCGCCCGCCGTGTCCGTGGGATATTTCCAGCAGCTTACCGACGAGGTCCGCCTGGACCGCTGCCGTGAGGCCGGGGTGGACGTGGTGAGGCGTCTCACCGGCGGCAGGGCGGTGTTGCACGAGCACGAGGTGACCTACAGCGTCACGGCGCCCGTGTCCCTGTTCCCGGGCGACGTGGTAGAGACCTTCCGCTATCTCAGCGCCGGCCTGTTGGAGGGCCTTAGGCTGTTAGGTCTCGAGGCCGAGGTCACCCGCGCCGGCGGCGGAAGAGGACCCGCGACGTCGCCGGCCTGCTTCGATGCCGCCGCGGGATATGAGGTGGTGGCAAGGGGCAAGAAGATCATAGGTTCCGCCCAGACCCGCCGGGAGGGGGCCTTGCTACAGCACGGCTCCATCCTGATCCGTTTTGACGCCAGACGGCTTACGAGCCTTCTGAACTTCACGGGGCCCCCCCTGGGGTCTTGGGAAGAGAGGCGGGTTGTCGAGTATTTGATGGAGAGGGCGGCGGGCCTGTCGGACGTTCTGGGCCGAGAGCTCGAGCCGGCCGAGGTGACGGAGGCCTTCATCGCGGGCTTCGCCAGGGCCCTGGGCTGGGAGCTCAAGGAGATTCCTTTGACGCCGGAGGAGGTCCGGCAGGCGAGGCTATTGGCTCAGCGGTACCGATCTCGCGAGTGGAACGAGGAACGGCGCCCGGTGGTATTGGAGGGATGAAGCATGTATGACCTGGGTATTGTCGGAGGAGGTCCGGGGGGATACGTCTGCGCCCTGAGAGGGGCCCAGCTCGGCCTCAAGGTGGTGCTGTTCGAGGAAGCGGAGCTCGGCGGCACCTGTCTAAATCGCGGCTGTATTCCAACCAAGGCTCTCCTCCACGTGGCGGAGGTCTATCAACAGAGCTTGACGGCCGAGGAGTTCGGCCTCCGCGTGGAGTCGGTGACGCTGGACTACGCTGCGGCAGTGGCCTGGAAGGACCGCGTGGTCTCCAAGCTGGTAGGTGGTGTGGACAACCTCCTCCGGGCCGCCGGGGTGGACGTGGTCAGGGAGAGGGCGGAGGTCGCGCCCGGAAGGGTGCTGGCCGGGGGGGAGGAGTTCCCCGTGCGCAATATCGTCCTGGCCACCGGCTCCCGGCCGGCCATGCCGCCGATAGAGGGACGTGACCTCGATGGTGTGATCACCAGCGACGGCGCCCTGTCCCTGTCGCATGTCCCCCGGGGCATGGTCGTCATCGGCGGCGGGGTGATCGGGGTCGAACTGGCCTGTCTCTTCGCCGCGCTCGGGTGCGAGGTGACGCTTATAGAGATGGAGCGCACCCTGCTCCCGACCGTAACCGACGCGGAGGTGGCCCGTCGGCTGACACCAGCCCTCAAGCGCGCGGGCATCAAGGTCGTAACCGGCCACAGGGTCCAGAGGATAGAGCAGACGGCCGGAGGCCTGGTGGTCCTCCACGGTGCTGACCCCGAGCGGGCGGAGGGGTCTGAGGCGGAGTTGGTGTTGATAGCGACGGGCAGGGTCCCGGACTTCGGCGGCCTGAACCTGGATTCCCTAGGCGTCGACTATGGCGGCCGCGGCATCGAGGTGGATTCGCACATGAGGACCTCGGTGCCGGGCGTCTATGCCGTGGGAGACGTCACAGGAGGGCCCCTGCTGGCGCACGTGGCCTCCCACGAGGGCATGGTGGCGGCGGAGAACGTGGCCGGCCGGGATACGACGATGGATTACAGCGCTATCCCTGCTGCCGTTTTCTCCACGCCCGAGATCGCGTCGGTGGGCCTCACGGAGCAGCAGCTGAAGGAGAAGGGGGTAGCCTACAAGAAGAGCACCTTTTCCTTCGCTGCCAACGGCCGGGCCCTCTGTCTCGGTCAAGCCGAGGGGGTCGTCAAGCTGCTGGCTGAAGAGGAAACCGGCAGGCTACTGGGAGCCCACCTCTTGGGGCCGGGGGCATCAGAGCTCATCCACGAGGTGGTTGTGGCGATGAGGGCGGGGCTCACGGCCTCCGATATCAAACACGCCGTACACGCCCATCCCACCCTCAGCGAGGCCATTGCCGAGGCCGCCTTCGGTTTCTTCGAGGGCCCCCTCCACCAGGCGCGCCGGGGCAGGCGGTAGATAATCTATACAGAGGTGTTGAACGTGGAATACCTGACTGAATTGAAGAGGGTCGACCCCGAGGTCTATGAAGCCATCGCGAGGGAAAGGCAGCGACAGGAGAACAACATCGAGCTGATAGCGTCGGAGAATTTCGCCTCCAGGGCCGTCATGGAGGCCATGGGCACTTGTCTTACCAATAAGTACGCGGAAGGCTACCCCGCCCACCGTTACTACGGCGGTTGCGAGTACGTGGACCAGGTGGAGGAGCTGGCGCGGACCCGGGCCCGTAGGTTGTTCGGAGCGCAACACGTGAACGTCCAGCCCCATTCGGGCAGCCAGGCCAACCAGGCCTGCTATCTGGCCGTGCTGCGGCCGGGGGACGTCGTCTTGGGGATGGACCTCAGCCACGGCGGTCACCTGACCCACGGTCACCCCGCCAACCTGTCAGGCCGTTATTTCACCATCGCCTCCTACGGGGTGAGGCGGGAGGACGAGAGGCTGGATTACGAAGAGGTCGCCAAGCTGGTCAGGCAGCACCGGCCCAAGCTGATCGTCGCGGGCGCCAGCGCCTATCCCCGCACCATCAACTTCGCCGAGTTCAGGGCCATAGCCGATGAAGTGGGCGCATACCTTATGGTGGACATGGCTCATATCGCCGGGCTGGTGGCTGCGGGGGTTCACCCAAGCCCCATTCCCCACGCGCACTTCGTCACCACGACCACTCACAAGACCCTGCGCGGTCCCCGCGGGGGCCTGATATTCACCACCAAAGAGCTGGCCTCACGGGTTGACAAGGCCGTCTTCCCCGGCCTGCAGGGCGGCCCCCTGATGCACGTCATCGCCGCCAAGGCCGTGGGGCTCAAGGAGGCCCTGGAACCCTCTTTCAGGGAGTATCAGAGACAGATAGTGCGAAACGCCCGGGCCTTGGCAAGCACTCTGGCGGAGGGGGGCCTTCGGTTGGTATCCGGCGGGACCGACATTCACCTGCTCCTTGTAGACGTGAGGTCGGTGGGGCTCACGGGGAGGGAGGCCGAGCAGGTCCTCGACTCCGTGGGTATCACCGTCAACAAGAACACCATCCCCTACGACCCGGAGAAGCCGGCCGTGGCCAGCGGTATCCGAATCGGGACCCCCGCTGTAACTACGCGGGGCATGAAGGAGGAAGAGATGCAGGTTATCGGGAACATTATCTGCGATGTGTTACACAGCAGGGGGGACGAGGCCTATCTAACCCGAGCCAGGAGACAGGTCCGCGAGCTGACGGAGGCCTTCCCCATGAAGTCAATACCCTAGGGAGGGATGACCTTGAAGGAGCGGCTGGATGCCCTCCGGGGCGCGTTGGCCGAGGAGGGCATCGACGCCATGTTGATCACCCGGCCGGAGAACCGGTTCTACCTCAGCGGGTTCACCGGCTCCGCGGGGTCCCTTGTCGTATCTCCGGACCGCGCCTGGTTGCTCACCGACTTCCGTTACGTCGAGCAGGCGGAAGGGGAGGCCCCTGCCTTCGAGATCGTCAAGGTGAAGGGCCCCTATCCGCCGGCGATCGGGGAACTCTGCGAGAGGTTCGGCCTGAAGCGGCTGGGATTTGAGGCGGACATCATGACCTACTCCGATTACCGGGCCTACAGTGACGCCCTGCCCGGGGAGCTGGTGCCCCTCAAGGGGGTCGTCGAGAGGCTTCGCCTGGTCAAGGACCCAGCTGAGCTTGCGTGGATCAGGAGGGCCTGTGAGATAGTGGTTGAGGCCTGGAAGCGCTGCCTACCGGCCCTGCGGGCGGGGGTTAGGGAGGTGGACTTCGCCCTGGAGCTCGAGTTCACCATGAGGAGGCTCGGGGCCAGCGGGCTCAGCTTTGATACCATCGTAGCCTCGGGCCCCAGGTCGGCCCTGCCTCACGGTACGGCCTCGGATAGGGTCATGGAGGAGGGCGACTTCGTCACCGTAGATACGGGCTGTGTCTTCCGCGGCTACTGTTCGGACATGACGCGAACCGTGGTTTTGGGGAAGCCCTCCGCCGAACAACGCCGGATCTACGAGACGGTACTGCGGGCCCAGGAGGCCGCCCTGGCGATGGTCGGACCCGACAGGCCCGCCCGCGAGGTGGACCTGGCGGCCCGGCGGGTGATAGAGGAGGCGGGGTACGGAGACAGGTTCGGCCACAGGACCGGCCACGGGGTCGGCATAGCGGTTCATGAGGGCCCCGCGGTGTACCATGAGGCCGATGATGTCCTCCGGCCCGGCATGGTCATCACCGTGGAGCCGGGGATATACGTGCCGGGGCTTGGCGGGGTGCGGATCGAGGATACCGTCGTGGTTACGGAAGAGGGGTATGAGAACTTGATAGATGTGAACAAGGGATTACTGGAACTGTGAGGGGGAAGAGGATTGATATCGACCAACGACTTTCGAACCGGGATAACCATCGAGGTGGACGGGGCGGTTTGGTCCGTGGTGGAGTTTCAGCACGTTAAACCGGGGAAGGGATCTGCCTTCGTCAGGTCAAAGTTAAAGAACGTGGAGACGGGGCAGGTAAGAGAGCGGACGTTTCGGGCCGGGGAGAAGGTGCCCAGGGCTCACCTCGATAAGAAGAAGATGCAATACCTTTACCGCAGCGGGGACGAATTGTTCTTCATGGACACGGAGACCTACGAACAGACGCCGCTTCTCGAGGAGCAGATCGGGGACGGTATCAAGTACCTCAAGGACAACCTCATCGTCGAGGTGCTCTTCTACAAGGGCAGGTGCATTGGGGTTGAGCTGCCCACCTTCGTGGAGTTGGAGGTGGTTCGAACTGACCCGGGTGTACGCGGCGATACGGTCTCGGGCGGCAGCAAACCGGCCCAGATCGAGACCGGGGCCACGGTCAACGTCCCGCTGTTCATCAACGAGGGGGATGTGATCAAGATCGACACCCGCACGGGCGAGTACATCGAGCGCGTTAACAAGTGAGCCGGGCAGGCCTCGAAGCTCTTGGAGGCTCAGGTTAGCGGGGGCAGTTCGACGGCTGTGAATCCGGGGGAGTCCGATAACCGGTTGAGCCGGGGTTCGATGTCGGGGGTGAGAGAATGGCGGCCAAGGAAGTCAGGAGCCTCAGGCTTCCCCAGACGGTAGAGGTCATCAGGGGCAACATAGTCAAACACGGAAACCCGCTGGCCTTGAAAGGTGCTGAGATAGCTGCCTGGGCCAAGGAGCTGGATTTGCCGCGGCAGGGAGAGGTGTTGTTGTACACCGGCGGAGAGTACCAGCTGATACCCTTTATCGACAGCCTGGTGCAGGCGATGACGGCCGTGGGCCAGGGGAGCAGGAGCTTTTCGCTGATGATGGGGGTACGCAACCTCATGGACCGGGCCGGGATCAGCGTGGAGAAGCTCTACGCCTCCGTTCTGGCCAAGGACCGCGAGCGCTTCAACTTGGTATCCTACAAAGCGGCCAGGGTGCTCGGGGAGCTGGGGCTCGAACTGTGTTATCTGGGCGAAGAGGAAATTTACAGCGGGGCGCTCCTGTATGAATTCGGCTTCTGGGATGACTTGAGGGCGCACGCGGAGAGGGTAGCCTCGCTGATCGAGAGCACGGGCGCGAGGACGGTCATCTGTCTCTCCCCTCATTCTGCCGAAGTCTTAAAGCTGGTTTATCCGAAGCTGGTGGACGGCTTCGAGCTGGAGGTCAAGACCTTCGTGGAGGCCCTGTCGGAGCTGATGAGGGAGGGGAGACGCTTGCGCTCCGGGTTCTCGGGGGCGGTGGTCGTCCACGATTCCTGCCGCCTGGCCAGGGAGCTCGGGATTACGGAGGAGATACGTGACATCCTCGCGGCGATGGACGGCCTGACGGTGGTAGAGGCCGAGCAGAATCGCCGCTGGACGACCTGTTGTGGGGGGCCCGCCAAGGTGTTGTTCCCGGAGATATCCTCCCAGATCGCCGTCCACAGGGCCGGTGAACTGGAGGAGACGGGAGCGGACCTGGCCCTGACCTTCTGCCCCTATTGTCTCGCCGCCGTTGACAAGGGGGTACGCGGGAAGGGTATCCGCGTGGAGGATTTCATCGAGTTCGTCTACAGGGGGATTGCCTGATGAGCGCCTCATCGGAAGCCATATTTCAAAAGTATACGGCTGAGCTTATCAAGGCCGCCAAGGACGAGAATATCCAGCTCGCTCTCTCTCGTGCCGTCCGGTCCTACCGCGACAATACCAGGGCTGCCCTCGAACGCTACCCGCACACGGTTCAGATGGCGGAGGAAGTGCTCGAGATCAAGAGACGTTCCATTGAGAGGATGGATGAGCTGGTCGCTCAAGCCAGGGAGTCCATTGAGGCGAACCACGGCAAGACCTACCTCGCCAGGACCAGGGAGGATGCCCTCCAGCTGGCCTCTGACATAATTGGTACCGGCAAGATAGTGGTCAAGGGCAAGAGCATCCTGGGAGAGGAGCTGGAGGTCAGGGATTACCTGATAGATCGGGGGAACGAGGTCTGGGAGTCTGACCTCGGGGAGTTCATACTGCAGTTGAGACATGAGAGGCCCATGCACATCGTCTCCCCCTCCATCCACGTGCCGCGGGAGCAGGTGGCGGAGATCTTCAGCGAGTTCTTCGGCCGGCCCATTGAGCCTGATATCGCCAAAGAAGTGGCCGTGGTGAAGGAGTTCCTGCGAGACAAGTACTTTGATGCCGACTTCGGGATGAGCGGCGCCAATGTGGTGGCGGCCGATACCGGGGCGCTGGTGATAATCGAAAACGAGGGGAACGCCAGGATCTGCACGGCGGTCCCCCCGGTACACCTCGTGCTGGTGGGCATAGAGAAGGTCGTGCCCACTTTCCAGGACGCCATGAAGGTCGCGGAAGTTACCTGGCGCTACGCCAACTACACCGTTCCGAGTTACGTCAATATCATCAGCGGCCCCAGCAAGACCGGGGACATCGAGAAGGTGACGACCTACGGCGCCCACGGGCCGGGCGAGCTCCACGTGATCTTCGTGGACAATGGCCGCAGCAGGATGGCCGGGGAGGACCTCTTCAGGCAAGGGCTCTATTGTTTGCGCTGTGGAGGGTGTATGTATGAGTGCCCTGTCTTCCAACAGGTAGCGGGGTACTTCGGATACCGCTATCTCGGCGGCATCGGCGCCATCTGGACGGCCTTCGTGGCCGGAGGCCTGGAGAATGCCGTGCCGCTTATCTACACCTGCCTGCGTTGTGGCAGGTGTGTGGAACGTTGCCCCGTGAGCATCGATGTCCCCGCTATGATCATCGAGCTCCGGAAGCGGATAGTCGCGGCCGGCTATTCGGCCTAATGAGAAATCCCCCTCGACGGGATCGGAGGTTGAGGCGCGACCGAGGTTCGCTCTGGTCGCGCCTTTCGCATTGCCCGGGTAATGGCGGGCGGCTGAGGTCGCCGCCCGCCACACCCTGTTGTGGCCCTCGTCCATGCTACTCCCCCTTCCGGCCCACCGACCCTTAACCGCCCAACCGGGTTCCGAACCATCTGATCTTCTCGTTATCATGTGGAATAATTTGCCGGTGACGTTAATAGCTATAGTATACCCGGATTGTCCCAGGGGTGAGAGACCGTTGGGAGGACTACCCGCTGAGCTGTTGTCCCTGCTGCCCGAGCCCATCGCCGCCGCCCTTCTCGGCTGGTCTGATGCCGGGGGAGAGCCCCCGCAGGAGATACGTATGGGGGCTCGGAGGCCGCTGTTGGTGGTGACCCCCTCGGGCGGGGTGATCCTGGACGCGGCGGGAAGGCCCGTCGCGCCGGAGGCGGCCTACGAGGTCAGCCAGCGGGACCTCGTGCACGTCCTGCAAGCGGCCACCGGCGGCTCGGTGTACGCGGCCGAAGACGAGATCCGGTCCGGATACATCACGGTCCGGGGCGGGCACAGGATAGGTCTGGCGGGCACAGCAGTAACCGACGGCGGCAGGATCGAGACGTTAAAGCACATCTCCTCGCTCAGCATCCGGATCTGTCGCGACGTGCCCGGCGCTTGCCGTGAGGTCCTCCCCCTGATTCTGCAGGACGGGAGGCCCCTTAGCACCCTGATCCTATCCCCGCCCGGCGCGGGGAAGACCACCCTGCTGCGGGACCTGGCGCGAAACCTCAGCTACGGTGTTCCGGACCTCGGGGTCAGACCCTATGTCGTCGGCATCGTGGACGAGAGGTCGGAGTTGGCCGGCACTTACCGGGGAATACCGCAGCTGGACGTCGGGCCGCGGACGGACGTGCTCGACGCCTGTCCCAAGGGGGTGGGGATAATGATGTTCATCCGGGCCATGTCCCCGGAGGTGATCGTCACCGACGAGGTGGGGCGGCCCGAGGATGTGGGCGCCCTGAGGGAGGCCGTCAACTGCGGCGTCACGGTCATAGCGTCGTGCCACGGGAGGTCTGTTGAAGAGGTGAGGAGGCGTCCGATGATGAGGGTGCTGTTGTCGGAGGGGATCTTCGCACGGCTGGTGTGCCTCTCTCGTCGCCGGGGGCCGGGCACCCTGGAGGCGGTTATGGACGCCACGGGACGTCAGCTGACGCCAGCGTGGAGGGATGGGTCGTGGTCCTCAAGCTCCTGGCGAGCCTAGCCCTGATCGGTTCGTCGACGGCGGCCGGCTTCCTCATCGCCGGGTCCTTCGCGGCACGTCCTGAGCAGATACGGTCCTTTCAGGCCGCGCTGGAGATGTTGGAGACGGAGATCGGTTATACCAGGACGCCGCTGGTGGAGGCGCTGGAGCGGGTAGGCGCCATCGCCGTCGCGCCCGCGGGCCCTACCCTGCGGCGAGCCGCCGCGCTGCTGCGACAGAACCCCGGCCGCGAGCCTGGAGACGCGTGGCGAGAGGCCGTTGGGTGGATATACCCCGAGACCGCTCTCTCTCCCACCGACAGGCAGGTGCTGGAACAGATGTCGCCGTACCTCGGGGCCTCGGACAGGGACGACCAGTTGAGGCACCTGAGGGTGACCATGACCCGGCTCAAGCAGCTAGAGGAGGAGGCCCGCGGGGAGGCGCAGCGGAACCAGAGGATGTGGCAGTATCTCGGGGTCTTGACCGGGACCGCCATCGTGCTTATCTTGTTATAGATTTGGAGGTCCGGCCCAGATGGACATCGACTTGATCTTCAGGATCGCCGGCGTGGGGATTATAGTCGCCATTCTCCATACGGTCCTGGAACAGCTGGGCAACCGGAATCAGGCCCAGCTGGTGGCCCTCGCCGGTGTAGTGGTTGTGCTGCTGATGGTCGTGCAGATGGTTTATGACCTGTTTGACACGGTTAAGACGATGTTTCGCCTGAACTAGGGGTGGGGTTATGGATATCCTGCGGGTAGTGGCCCTCGGGCTGATCGGTACCGTCCTGGCGGTGGCCATCCGGCAACACCGGCCCGAACTGGCGCTCCAGCTCAGCATTGCCGTCGGGGTCGCCATATTCATCATCCTGGTCCCGGCCCTGGTGGAGCTGGTCACCTTCTTGCAGGACCTCGCGCTGAGAGCCGACGTGGACCTCATCTACCTGGACCTGATCCTCAAGATCATCGGAGTGGCTTACATCACCGAGTTCGGGGCCCAGGTGTGCCGGGATGCCCAGGAGTCGGCCGTGGCCAGTAAGGTTGAGATGGCGGGCAAGATAACCATCCTGCTGCTGGCAGTGCCCATCGTCATGGCCGTGCTGAACCTGATCCTCGGACTACTGCCTTAGGGGGAACGGGCTTGTTCTTCAGGGGAGCCGTCTTGCTCATAACCATACTGACGTTGTTCTCCGTGCCCGCCCTGGCGGCAGAGGACTCCGACGATCAGGTTATGAGGCTGGCTCGGGTCGTGGATACGAGGGAGATCGAACGCCTCCTCGAGGGATTGCAGGTGGAAGGGGACGAGTTCCTGCCGGAGCTCTCGGTCGAGACCGTGCTCGACCTCATTCGCGGCCGGGGAGAGCTCAGCCTGAGGGAACTCCTCGTAGGCCTCGCACGATACCTAATCCGGGACATCCTCTCCCACGCCCGGCTTCTCGGCCAACTGGTGGTGCTCACGGTGGTCGGCGCCGTGCTGTGGAACCTGCAGAGCGCCTTCGCGGGGGACAGCGTGGGCCTTTTGGCCCACGGGGTAGTCTACCTCCTTCTGGTTGCCCTGGCGGTGGGCAGCTTCACCTACGCCGTGAAACTGGCCACGGGCGTGGTTGCGGACCTCGTCTCCTTCATGCTGGCGCTGCTGCCCGTGCTCCTGACCCTATTGGCGGCCATGGGAGGCGTGGCCTCCGCCGGGCTCTTTCACCCCATGATGGTCATCGTCATCGACCTGGTGAGCGTCCTGGTGGTGGACGTGGTCATTCCGGTGCTGTTTCTGGCCGTGGTGTTGGAGCTGGTGACGGGGTTTTCCCCGAACTTCCAGGTCTCCAAACTGGCCGTCCTCTTGCGACAAGGGGCCATTGTGGTCCTGGGATTATCTCTCTCGCTCTTCCTGGGCATCATGACGGTGCTTGGGGCCGCCGGAGCGGTGGCGGACGGGGTGACCCTGAGGACCGCCAAGTTCGTGGCCGCGACCTTTGTGCCCGTGGTCGGCAAGATGTTCGCCGATGCGGCGGACGTGGTCTTCGGCTCGTCCCTGGTGTTGAAGAACGCCCTGGGGGTGCTGGGGGCCCTCGGTATCATGGTCGTAGTGGCCTTCCCCCTGCTCAAGATCCTGTCCCTCGTGGTCATCTACAGGCTGGCGGCCGCGGTGGTCCAGCCCATTGCGTCGGGGCAGGTAGTGGGGTGTTTGACCAGCCTCGGGGATTATCTTCTCCTGCTCTTCGTCGCCGTGCTCACGGTAGCCCTCATGTTCTTCGTGGGCATGGCCGTGATCGTGGGAGCTGGAAACGTGATGGTGATGTTGCGGTGATATCTTACCTCGCCGACTGGGTGCGGCAGATCGCCATCGTGGTCATCCTTGCCGGGTTCCTCGAGATGTTAGTTCCCGACAACGGGATGAAGAGATACGTCAAAGTCGCCATGGGCCTGTTCATACTGCTCATGATCCTCACGCCCGTCATGGAGCTGTTGCGCGGAAGCCTCGCACCTGATTTTAGCCTGGGGCTTCCGGGGAACGGGCGGCCTGTCCTCCTGGGTGAGGTGGAGGAGGTGAGGGAGCACATGGAACAGGAGATCCTTCGCCAGCACCTCGCGGCGGTGGAGGAGCTGGCCGAGAGGAGCATTGAGGACCTTCCGGAGGTGGAGAGCGTTTCGGTACACGCGGTGAAGGCTTCGCCGGACGGGGGTATCGATGGTTTCACCGTGCGGGTAGTTGAGAGCGGCCCCGAGCCCATGGGGCCGGTGGTCCTGGGTGCGCGCGCCGAGGGGGCCAAGGACGAGCTCGCCCGGCGGATACGCTCTCTGCTTGAGGCCCTCTTCGGGGTGCCGCCGGAGGAAGTAGAGGTCATATTCGAGGGGGGAGGGTAGGCGGGATGCCGGGACAGACCGAAAAGGGGCAGAGGTTGTTCAATTTACGGGGAGACAAGGGCCGTTACCTCTCCTGGCTGATGGTGATCATGGCGGTGGCGGCCGCGGCTCTGATCCTCCTAGAGCCCTTCTTCGGGGGCGGAGGCAACGCGACCCCTCCCCCACCGGCCCGGCCGGAGGAGGGGGCCGGGCTCGGCTATCAGGGACAGCTGGCCTCGGAGCTTGAGAGGATCCTGGAGAGCATCGAGGGGGCGGGTCAAGTCGAGGTGTTCCTGTACTTCGACTCCGGCCCCAAACACCTCTACGCTGAGGACGAAGTGGTGGAGGAGAGGCAGATCGTGGAACGAGACAGTCAGGGCGGCACGCGCGAGACGACCGAGACCCGTCGGGAGAACAAGATCGTCACCGTCGACAAGGACGGGGAGCGCCAGGCGCTGGTAGTCGAGTCCACCATGCCGCAGCTGGCGGGGGTGTTGGTCGTCGCAGAGGGTGCCGTTCACCCCGAGACCAGGGCGCTGCTGGCCAGGGCCGTGCAGACTGCCCTGAGTCTGCCGGCTCACAAGGTAATGGTGGTGCCGAGGAAGGGAGGCGGATAGGGTGGTAATCAAGAGGGAGTCACTGCTGAGGTTTTTCCTGTTCCTGCTCGTGGTGACCGTCATAGCGCTGTATCTGACGACCGGTGGGGGGCAGCCGGAGGAGGCCGATGTGCTAGGAGAGCCCCTCGAGGGAGAGCCCGCGGTCGTGGTGACGGCGCCGGCCGAGAGCCTGGACGCGCTTGTCCTGGAGCAGGAGGGCGATTTTTTCACGGACTTCGCCTACGAGCGTCAGCAGGCCCTGAGCCAGCAGCTGGAATGGCTGGAGGAGGTCATGAGCAACCCCGATGCTGCTGCTGTGGCCCGGGAGAAGGCGTCGGAGGAGTACCTGGCGCTGACCCGTAGGTTCGGCCTGCAGGTGGAGCTTGAGGGCCTCATCGAGGCCAAGGGCTTCGAGGATGCGATCGTGGTGCTCTTCGAAGACCACGCGTCGGTCACGGTGCGGGCCAGCGAGCTGACGCCGGTGGAGCTGGCGCGCATAATGGAGATCATTCGGCAGGGCACGGGCCTTGAGCCGAATCAGATCAGCGTGACCGCGCGGGTCCGGTAGTTCCTTGTCCTGTTAAAGCCCTTCAGGTATAATATAGGCACGGTGGGACTAACTAGCACGTGGAGAGGTGTGGTGTTCGCGTGGACAGTGATAGCAAGAAGGGAGCTCCTTTTAACCTGGATGACAGTGGGAATATCAAGATAGCTGACGATGTGGTGGGGGTTATCGCCGGTATCGCCGCCGCGGAGGTAGAAGGCGTGGTGGGAATGAGCGGCGGCCTGGTGGGCGGCATATCCGAAATACTGGGCAAGAAGAGCCTGTCCAAGGGAGTCAAGGTCGAGGTGGGGGAGAAGCAGACCGCCATCGACCTGCACATAGTGGTTGAGTACGGGGCGCGGATCCCGGAGGTAGCCGAGCAGGTGCAGGCCAACGTGAAGAAGGCGGTAGAGAGCATGACGGGCCTTGAGGTGGTCGAAGTTAACATTCACGTACAGGGGGTTGCCTTCCCCAGCGAGGGTCAGACGGAGGAGGCTCGGGTCCGTTAGCAAACGGGTGGGGGAGAAAGGGGAATTCCTTCCGATATGGGTATCATCGACAGGGTTATCCTGACCCTCTACACGCTCAGTCTGTCCGGGCTGTCCGTCCTGACCATCCTCCTGTCCCTGGGGTGGACCGACCCGCTGGACGCCGTTCGGACAGGCCTATCCACCCCCGAGGGCAGGCTGCTCACGGGTGCGGTCGGCGGTCTGTTCTTCATCGTCAGCCTGCGGCTGATGTACTCGGGTTTCGTCAGACGGCCCCGCAGGGGAGCTCTGGTACAGGTCAACGACCTGGGCCGGGTGGAGGTCTCGGCGCAGGCGGTCTCCGGCCTGGTCAGCAGGACCACCCGCCAGGTCGTCGGGGTGAGGGATGTCAAGGCGGCGTCGATTTTCGGGGATCCCCGTGGCGGTATAGCCGTCCGAGTCAGGATCGCCGTGGGTTCGGACGTCAGCGTTCCCGACGTCACAGGAGAGGTCCAGAGGAGGATCAAAGACCACGTCCGGGACGTTGTGGGAGTGGAGGTAGGCCCCGTCCAGGTGGCCGTTGAGGCCATAGGGGATGACCTCGGGAAGAAGACTTTGCGCTAAAAGGTGAGGAGGGCAAGGCGCTGACTGTTCGCCAGCTGCTCACAGAGGCCCTTATGAGAATATGGACGCATCATCGCGGTAAGGCCCTGGGCTCGTTGTTCGGCCTGCTCCTCGGCCTGGGCATAATGCTACTGGGGGTTTTTTGGGCCCTGTTCATCGCTGCCCTGGTGTTCGCAGGTTACCAGATTGGGAAGAGGTTCGATGAAGACAACGAGGAGGAGCTTCTGGATATCCTCGACCGCTTTCTGCCCCCCGGGGCGAGATAGTAGTCCTTCCTCGTCGGGTAGGTTGGGGTGAGATCATGGGAAGACGAAAGGCCAGGGAGATCGCCCTGGGCGTTCTTTTTCAACTGGACAGTGAGACTTCGGGAAGTCCCCATAAGGTGCTGCGTCGGACCTTGGAGGACAGCAAGCTGCCTGAGGAGGAGCGGACCTTCGTGGAGGAGGTCGTGTTGGGGGCTCGCGAGAGGTTGACTGAGCTCGACGCGGTGATCCGGGAGTACGCCGTCGGCTGGTCCGTGGAACGCATGCCGCGCGTAGACAGAAATGTGCTCAGGCTCGCCCTGTACGAGATAATGTACAGGGACGACGTGCCGACTAGTGTGTCTATCAATGAGGCCGTGGAGCTGGCCAAGAAGTACTCGACGGAGGACTCCGGCCGGTTCGTGAACGGGATCTTGGGGAACGTGGTTAAGTCGCGGCGAACCTAGGGGAGGGCACATAAGCTCTCCCCTCAGTATTGGCCGGGCGCCTCCCGCCGAACCGTCGTCGAGCCGGAGTCTCGATGGATAGTTGACCCCATGGTGTGTTGCTGAACCTGCCGATTTAATAGAGGAAAGAGAGGAAATAAAGGTGAAACGTAGAACAATCCCTTGGAGGCGTTGATCCGGTGTAGTCAAGACCATCATGGATGGTCGCTTTTGAGTTTTATGGGGTGGTGTGAAAATTCGGCCGAGTCTAAAAAATGGGGGAGAGTGGCGTGTTCAAAATCGTCAAGCGCAGAGATCTCACACCAGTCACCAAGCTTTTCGTAGTCGATGCGCCCTTGGTAGCTAGGTCAGCCAAACCGGGGCAGTTCGTCATCGTCCGGATTCGGGAGCAGGGCGAGAGGATACCGCTGACCATCGCAGATTACGACCCGGAGGCTGGGACGGTCACCATCATATTCCAGGAGGTCGGCATGACCACCCGCCTCATGGGCGAGTTGAAGGAAGGGGATGAGCTGCTCGACTTCGTAGGGCCCCTGGGCCAGGCCGCGCCCGAGGTTACGGAGGGGAACGTGATCTTCGTGGGCGGCGGATTCGGGGTGGCGCCCATTTACCCCATAGCCAAGCAGTACTTCAACGCCGGCGTGCACGTGGAGTCGATCATCGGCGCCCGGACGAAGGACCTGCTTATCCTGAAGGAGGAGATGGAGACGGTTAGCCATCGCCTCCACGTCGCCACCGACGACGGCTCTCTCGGACACAAGGGCTTCGTCACCGAGGTGCTGCAGCGGATGATAGATGAGGGTCAACGCATGGACATAGTAGTGGCTATCGGCCCGATGGTCATGATGCGGGCGGTCACCGAGGTTACCCGCCCCTACGGCATCAAGACCTTGGTGAGCGTCGACCCCATCATGGTCGACGGCACGGGGATGTGCGGGGCGTGTCGGGTCACCGTCGGCGGCAAGACCAAGTTCGCCTGCGTGGACGGCCCGATTTTCGACGCCCACGAAGTTGATTTCGACGAGGCTGTGAGACGCGGCAAGATGTACGCTGAAGAGGAGAGGCGCGCCAATGAGGCCTGCCGGTGCGGAGGTGGAGCGTGATGGCCAAGGTCAAGGAGAAGCGGACCCCCATGCCCAGTCAGGACCCCAGGGAGAGGATCGGCAACTTCGACGAGGTGGCGCTGGGCTACACGGTGGAGATGGCCGTTGAGGAAGCGAAGAGATGCCTCCAGTGCAAGAGGCCGACTTGCCTTGAGGGGTGCCCGGTGCAGGTGCAAATACCGGAGTTCATCGCCCTCGTCGCCGAGGGGGACTTCCTGGGGGCGGCGCGGAAGATAAAGGAGACCAACAGTCTGCCCGCCATCTGCGGCCGGGTATGCCCCCAGGAGGAGCAGTGCGAGATCCGGTGCGTGCTGGGCAAGAAGTGGGAGCCGGTAGCCATAGGGCGTCTTGAGCGCTTTGTGGCCGACTACGAGCGCCTGCACGGGGAAGGGGACGACATACAGCGCGTTCCGAGCAACGGTCGAAAGGTGGCGGTGGTCGGCTCCGGGCCGGCGGGGCTCACCTGCGCCGGCGACCTGGCCAAGCTGGGTTACGAGGTGACGATCTTCGAGGCGCTGCACGCCCCGGGCGGCGTTCTCGTGTACGGGATCCCGGAGTTCCGGCTGCCCAAGGAGATCGTCAGGGCCGAGGTGGAGACCATCCGCAAGCTCGGCGTCCGGATCCTCACGAACGTGGTGGTCGGGAAGACCGTCACCATAGACCAGCTGCTGGCCGACGGTTATGAGGCCGTGTTCGTAGGCAGTGGTGCCGGCCTGCCGCGGTTCATGAACATCCCCGGCGAGAACCTCAACGGGGTGTACTCGGCCAACGAGTTCCTGACCAGGGTCAACCTCATGAAGGGCTACCTCTTCCCCGAGTGGGACACGCCGGTGAAGGTGGGCAAACGCGTGGCGGTGGTCGGCGGCGGCAACGTGGCCATGGACGCCGTGCGGTGCTCGCTGCGGCTGGGCGTGGAGGAGGCCTATATCATCTACCGCAGGTCGGAGAAGGAGGTGCCCGCCAGGGCCGAGGAGGTCGAGCACGCCAAGGAAGAGGGGGTCAAGTTCAAGTTCCTCACCAACCCGGTTCGCATCCTGGGGACTGAGGACGGCTGGGTCAAGGCCATGGAGTGCCTCCGGATGGAGCTCGGCGAACCCGACGCCTCCGGCCGCAGACGCCCCATACCCGTAAAGGGGTCGGAGCACATTATAGAGGTGGATACGGTCATCATGGCCCTCGGCACGAGCCCGAACCCCCTCATAGCTGGTAGTACGAGCGGGCTTGAGACCACTAGCTGGGGCGGCATTATCATCGACGAGGAGACGGGACAGACCTCCCGCCCGGAGGTCTTCGCCGGCGGCGACGCCGTCACCGGTGCTGCGACGGTGATCCTGGCCATGGGCGCCGGCAAGAGGGCAGCGAAGGGTATTCACGAGTATTTGACGAAGGGGAGCTAAACAGGGAGGAGGTGCTGGCCCTGCGGCCGTAATGGCCGCGGGCGGTGAGATGGCGGCTAAGATCATCGATGGGAAGGCCATTGCTCGGGACATCCGCGCGGAACTTAAGGCCGAGGTGGAGGCCCTCAAGGCCAAGGGGGTTATCCCGGGGCTGGCCGTGATACTGGTCGGCGATGACCCGGCCTCACAGACCTACGTGAGGAACAAGGAGAAGGCCTGTAAGGAGATCGGGTTGTACTCAGAGGTACACCGGCTTCCGGCGAGTACCAGCCAGGCGGAGCTCTTGTCGCTGGTGGAGGAGCTCAACGCCAAGGACGATATCCACGGCATCCTCGTCCAGCTGCCGTTGCCGGACCACATCGACGGCGACGCGGTGCTCAACGCCATTAAGCCCGAGAAGGACGTCGACGGCTTTCACCCCGTCAACATGGGCAAGCTGGCGGTCGGGGAGCGCGGGTTCGTTCCCTGTACGCCCAACGGGATAATAGAGCTGCTTGACCGGTCAGGAGTGGAGATCAAGGGCAAGCACGCTGTAGTGGTGGGGCGTTCGAACATCGTCGGCAAGCCCGTGTCCCTGTTATTACTTGCGCGACACGCCACGGTGACCATATGCCACTCCAGGACGCCCGACCTCGGATATCACACTCGGCAGGCCGATATCCTGGTGGTCGCGGTGGGCCGGCCCGAGATGGTCACCGGCGACATGGTGAAGGAGGGCGCCGTGGTCATTGACGTCGGGGTCAACCGTGTGGGCAAGAAGCTGGTCGGCGACGTGGAGTTCTCCAGCGCGGCCGAGCGGGCCTCGATGATCACCCCTGTGCCGGGCGGGGTTGGGCCCATGACCATCACCATGCTGTTGAAGAATACGGTTGAGGCCGTGCGATGACGACCAGGCGGATACTCACCGTCCGGGAGCTCACGAGGTATATCAAAGGCCTCCTGGATACCGACGCCCTCCTGAGGGGGCTGTGGGTAGAGGGTGAGATCTCCAACTTCAAGCATCACACATCCGGCCACATGTACTTCACCCTGAAGGACGGGGAGTCACAGATCCGGTGCGTGATGTTCAGAAGCTATAACAGCAGCCTGTCCTTTCAGCCGGAGGACGGGCTGCGTGTTCTTATACACGGTCACGTGAGCGTGTATGAACGGGGCGGTCAGTATCAGCTGTACGCTGAGGCCATGGAGCCCGCCGGCTTAGGATCGCTGTTCCTCGCCTTCGAACAGCTGAAGGACAGGCTGGCCCGCGAGGGGCTTTTTGACGCGGCCCTCAAGCGGCCCCTGCCCTTTCTCCCCAAGCGGGTCGGCGTCGTAACCTCTCCCACGGGGGCGGCCATCCGGGACATCATTAAGGTCATGTGTCGTCGGAACCCCGGCGTTCAGATCGTGCTGTCGCCCGCCCGCGTGCAGGGCGAGGGCGCCGCGGCGGACATCATTCGCGCCCTGGACCTGCTGGAGGCAAGCGTCCGGGTGGACGTGATCATCGTGGGCAGGGGCGGCGGGTCCATCGAAGAGCTCTGGGCCTTCAACGACGAGGGGCTCGCCAGGCGGATCCGGGCCTGTCGAGTTCCCGTGGTCTCGGCGGTGGGGCACGAAACGGACGTTACCATAGCCGATCTGGTCGCCGATGTCAGAGCGCCTACCCCATCTGCGGCTGCCGAGATGGTGGTCCCGGACGTGGCCGAGCTCGCACGCAGGGTAGAGTCCCTGCGGACACGCCTTCCCCAGGCGCTCAGGAGGTCCTGTCGGGGCCTTAGAGAGAAGTTGGAGGCGCTACAGGCCAGGCAGGTCCTGAAGGCGCCCCCGCAGCTCAGGGAGGCGCAGCAGCGCCTGGACCAGGACAGCGCGAGCCTCGAGCGCGCCATGGAGGCCATCCTGAGGGAGCTGCGACACAGGTTCAGCGAAGCCTGCCAGGGCCTTGAGGCGTTGAGTCCCCTGAAGGTGCTGGCCAGGGGCTACGCCCTCTGTACTCGGGAGGACGGCCAGCTGGTGCGCAGCGTGCAAGAGGTGAGCCGGGGCGATCTGCTCAGGGTGAAGTTCGCCGACGGCCGAGTGGACTGTGAGGTCAGGGAGACCTTCCTCGACATGAAGGGGGACGAGCGATGAGCAAAGAGGAAATGCCCTTCGAGAAGGCGCTGGAGCGTCTTGAGGAGATAGTGGAGATCCTCGAGGCTGGGAAACTGGGGCTGGAGGAATCCCTGGCCCTGTTCGCAGAGGGAGTCTCGCTTTCTCGCTACTGCAGCCAGAAATTGGCCGAGGCGGAGCGGAAGGTGGAGATGCTCCTCGAGGATGCATCGGGCGAGGTGGAGGTCCGTCCCTTTGCGATAGGGGAGGACGGCCAGTGAAGGAGGTCCTGAGCGCTTTCGTGCGATCGGCGTCAGAGAGGATTGACGCGGCCCTTGATTCGTACCTCCCTCCGGCGGAGAGCCCTCCAGGTCGGATCAACGAGTCGGTGCGGTACAGCGTCTTCTCCGGGGGCAAGCGCTTCAGGCCGCTCTTGTTGCTCCTTTCCGCGCGGGTAGTGGGCGGTGAGGGCGCCGTGTGGCGGGAGGAGAGCCTTCGCGCCGCCGCCGCTGTGGAAATGGTTCACACCTACTCGCTGATCCACGATGACCTGCCCTGTATGGACGATGACCAGTTCAGGCGGGGCAAGCCCACCAATCACGTGGTGTTCGGCGAGGCCGTGGCCCTGTTGGCGGGGGACGCGCTGCTGACCATGGCCTTCGAGACCCTGGGGGGCATCGAGGACGCCGAGTTGTCCGCGGCCCTCATCAGGGAGCTGGCCGGTGCGGCTGGCCCGGCGGGGATGATAGGTGGCCAGGTGCTCGATATGGCCGGTGACGCCGGGAGGGCCACCGCCGAGGAGCTGGAGAGGATCCACTCGTTGAAGACGGGCGCCCTCATCAGGGCCAGCGCCCGCATGGGAGGGTTGGTCGGCGGTGCAGAGGAGGCGCAATTGAGGGCCCTGGACGAGTACGCG
>DFND01000020.1:0-8893 GCA_002375895.1 Firmicutes bacterium UBA3576 | reverse complement strand
AAGTCGCGGGGCTCCGATGAGCGCAACCGCAAGGCCACCTATCCGGCCCTCTTCGGCCTTGAGAGGTCGCGGGAGCTCGCTCGTCGGGCGGTGTCCCGCGCCTGTGGTGCTCTGAGAGAAGGAGGCCTCTACGACGAGCTTCTCGTGGCCCTGGCCGAGTACCTGCTGGAGCGCGAGGGATGAGCTGGGCTACAATGCCTCTTGCCCCGCGGGGAAGGGCTGTATTCGAGCCGGGCCGGTGCATAAGCTTTATTGATAGCTTGAGATGGCTGTGATATAATCAAAAACTGAACGCTTGCCGGTAGGTGGTGCAGTATCCTAGTCGGGCTTACCCTTTTTGAAGACGGGCCTAAAAATCCGTCAAGGGCACACCGATGAAGTTCCTTGTGCTGGCTGCTGACGCCCAGTCGGGGGTTGGCGCAGGGAGTTAAGGGAACCGGGCGATCTACAAGGGCATGTAGGCGTTGACCCGCTTCCCGCGGAGGCCCTGGCTGCGGTCTAGCCAAGCGGTTTTGCCGTTGTCGGGGTTAAACCTACCGGGAGTACTGGTAGCGCAGTGCTTTCGGTAGCGTAGCCTGCCTTGAGCGGGGTGGGTGGATACAGGTTCTCCATGACGGATGTGGGGCCCGCGTCCGTCATCGGATTGCTGTACGAAACCCATCGCCGCAAAAGAGGCTAGAAAAGGGTAAGGCCGTCGAGGAAAACTCCTAGGCTGTTCCCTCTCCGGGAGGCGGAGCGGGGATTAAAGTGTGTGCTAAGTGGTAGTCTAGCCCTGCCTACGGCGACGAGGCAGGTCGGCCATAAAGGGAAACCGCCGTGGCGGCGACGCTGCGGAGGCCGACGGGAAAGCCAGCTGGACCTAAGCCGCAGCATTTACCCGTTCCGTTACCACCTACCCTAATATTTTGTCTTCTGAGGTGAGCCCGAGGGTGGCTAACAGTAGGAAGAACAGGGGGAGCAATCCGCTGTTGCAAGGTTTGCTTACGGGAGCCTTGACCTTCGCGATTGCTCTTCTTTTTTCTTTGCCCTCGCAGACTCTGGTGCGCGAGCTCGACCTAGCGATAGCCTTGCCGACGCTTGTGGTTATTATACTGATAGGAGTGATATTCGATATTATAGGTGTGGCGGTGGCGGCGGCCGATGAGGCGCCCTTTCACTCTATGGCCACCAAGCGCGTGTCGGGGTCGCGCCAGGCCGTGTTCTTGATTCGCAACGCCGACCGCGTGGCCAGTTTTTGTAACGACGTAGTCGGCGACGTCGCGGGCACGCTGAGTGGTGCCCTGGGCGCGGCCATCGTGTTTCGGATCGTCTCCGGCACGCCGCTGAATAAGGCCCTCCTGGACATGGTCATGGTGGCGATGGTGGCCGCCCTGAGCGTGGGCGGCAAGGCCGCCGGCAAGGGCCTGGCCATACGCCGGGCCAATTCCATAATCCTCAAGGTGGGGAGGATAATCCAATGGTCCGAGAGGGTCTTGGGCGTGAGATTGTTCCGGGATCGGGGTAACAAAAAGAAGTAGAGGGGAACCGAGGCGATGAAAATCCTTCCAAGCATACGGGGGCCGGCGGACGTCAAGAGGCTTACACGCGGAGAACTCGAGGCCCTGGCGGATGAGATCCGACAGGAGATCGTGGCCACGGTGGCCGCCAACGGTGGGCACCTGGCGCCCAGCCTCGGCGTGGTTGAGCTCACCCTGGCCCTGCACCGGGTGTTTAACAGCCCAGTCGATAAGATCATCTGGGATGTGGGCCATCAGTGTTACGCCCACAAACTGATAACGGGGAGGCGAGACCGCTTTCGCTCGTTACGGCAGCGCGGCGGCATTAGCGGCTTTCCCAAGCGCCGCGAGAGCCCGCACGACGTCTTTGAGACCGGCCACAGCAGCACCTCCATCGCCGCGGCCTTGGGAATGGCCAAGGCTAGGGACCTGGCGGGAGAGGATTTCTCAGTGGTCGCCGTCATCGGGGACGGGGCCCTCACCGGAGGTATGGCCTTCGAGGCCCTCAATAACGCCGGGCATCTGGGGACCCGCCTGATCGTAGTTCTCAACGACAACAGCATGTCCATCGCGCCGAACGTCGGGGCCCTGGCGTCCTACCTCAGCCGGCTAAGAAGCGATCCGACCTACGCTAGGGTGAAGGCGGACCTCGAGCACGCTCTAAGACGCATCCCCGTCGTCGGAGATTCGGTCAGCAAGGCGGCCGAGAGGCTCAAGGACAGCCTGAAGTACCTCGTGGTGCCGGGCATGCTCTTCGAGGAGCTGGGGTTTACGTACCTCGGTCCGGTCGACGGTCATAACCTCACGGCCCTGGAGTCCGTGCTCCGGCAGGCCAGCTCCATCAGGGGCCCGGTGCTGGTGCACGTCATCACGAGGAAGGGCAAGGGTTATGCGCCGGCTGAGAGGAACCCCGATCGCTTCCACGGCACCGGGCCCTTTGAGGTTAAGACCGGTGAGGCCGAGTCATCGGCCTCAAGCGGGCCTTCCTACGGCGAGATCTTCGGACAGACTATGATCCGTTTGGCAGAGGAGGAGCCGCGGTTGGTGGCCATTACTGCGGCCATGCCCGACGGCACCGGCCTGAAGCCCTTCGCCAGGCGCTTTCCAGACCGGTTCTTCGACGTCGGCATAGCGGAGCAGTGTGCCGTGACCTTCGCCGCGGGCCTTGCAACGTGCGGGTATAAACCCGTGGTGGCTATCTATTCCACCTTCCTGCAGAGGGCGTACGATCAGATTATCCACGATATCTGCCTCCAGGACCTCGCTGTGGTCTTCGCGGTGGATAGAGCGGGGCTCGTCGGGGACGACGGGGCCACCCACCAGGGCATCTTCGATATATCCTTCCTGCGGGCCGTGCCGAACCTGACGGTGATGGCTCCGGCCGACGGACGGGAGCTGTCGTTGATGCTGCGGTGGGCCATCGGGCAGCCGGGCCCAGTGGCCCTTCGATATCCGCGTGGCCGGGCACTCTCCCTGGAGAGGACGCCCGAGCCGATCCGACGGGCAACCGGCGAGGTTCTCCGGCAGGGTACGGACGTGTGGATCGTCGCCCTGGGCCCCCTGGTCGGACGAGCCCTGGAGGCAGCCCGACGCCTCGCGGAGAGGGGCATCAGCTGTGGGGTGTTCAACGCGAGGTTCGCAAAGCCGCTGCCTGAGAAGGAGCTCCTCGATTTCGTGTCGGCGGGTGCGGGCCTAGTGACCCTGGAGGAAAACGTGGCCAGCGGTGGATTCGGCGCCGCGGTCCTGGAATGCCTCAACCGGAGGGCCCCGGGGCTGGAGGGGCGGGTGGTCACCCTGTCCCTGCCCGACCGGTTTATAGATCACGGCAAGGTCCCCCATCAACTGGACGAAGTGGGCTTGGGAGTCGAGGACATCGTGGCCGCCGCCAGTTCAGTCGCCGCCGGAGGGCGGCCCAGGGAGGTATCCCATGGCCGCTAAGTGCCGTCTAGACCGCCTGCTGGTGAGCAGGGGTTATTTCCCCACCAGGGAGCGTGCGCGGGCGGCCATCCTGGCCGGCGAGGTGTTGGTCGACGGAGCGCCCGTGAGCAAGCCCGGTATGTCCGTCCCCATCGACTGCCGGGTGGAGGTGAAGGGCGACCCCGTTCCTTATGTGAGCCGTGGCGGGCTGAAGCTCGAGAGGGCCCTGGACGCCTTCGAGATTGAGGTCCTTGGCAGGTATGCCCTGGATGCCGGCGCATCGACGGGCGGCTTCACCGACTGCTTGCTCCAAAGGGGTGCTGCGAGGGTGCTGGCCGTGGACGTGGGCTACGGTCAGCTGGCCTGGTCGCTCAGGAACGACCCCAGGGTCGTCGTCATGGAGCGCACAAACCTGCGGTACCTGACGGTCGAGGAGGTGCCCTTCAGGCCGGACTTGGTCACCCTCGACCTGGCCTTCATCTCCCTTACCAAGGTTCTTCCCACCGTGGCCCGTCTCATGTTGCCGGGGGACCTCTTGGCGCTCGTGAAGCCCCAGTTCGAGGTGGGCCCTGAGAAGGTGGGACGCGGCGGCGTGGTTAGGGACGCCGCGGTTCACGAGGAGGCAGTCGAGAAGGTGGTGGCGTCGGCGCGAGAGCTGGGTTTTGAGCTTGCCGGCCTGGACTTTTCGCCCATCAAGGGGCCGAAGGGGAACATCGAGTTCTGGGCGTGCTTCTCCTGGATGCGACCGGCGCGCAGGGTAGGGGCCCAGGCGGCCCGGGAGGTCGTTAGGAGGGCCTGGGAAGCCCTGGGATAAGGTCGACCGCCCCCGGCGGGGGGCGGTCAGAGCAGAAAACGCCTTTGAAACTTCGCCCCTACTGGTTGACCTGTCTGCGGCAGCCGCTGACCTGCTTGAAGTAAGAGACGGATAGCGAGAGGTATCTGTTGGCCTTATCGACTTCGCCCATCTCGGCGTACAGCGAGCCGAGCTCAGAACACGCGTTGGCCAATTCGCCCTTGGCCCCGGCCGCCTCAAACAGTCGCAGGCTCTCTTCGAGGAGGGTTGCAGCCCTCTGGTGGTCGCCCCTCGCCCTGGCTATGTTTCCCATGACTGTCATCACGCGGCCCTTCTCCACGCTGTCCTTGGGATCCCCGAGGAGGGACGTGGATTTTCGGCAGTACTCCTCAGCGCGGTCTAGGTCGCCCGTGTGGAGGTAGTACCGGGCCAGTTCGGTGTAGGTGTAGGCCTTCTTAACCTCGTCCTTGATTCGCTCGCGGAGGCGAAGGCTCTCCTGATAGTGCTTGTTCGCCCTTTCCCAATCGCCGCTATCGGCGTACAGAATCCCGATGTTGTTGTGAATATCGGCCACGAGATCGACGTTGTCGTGGACCTCAAAGAGCTCGAGGGCCTTGGAGGAATATTCAATGGCGCTGTTGTAGTCGCCCATATCTCTGTACAGGAGCCCGAGCCCCATGTAGGTGCTGCCGACGGTCATATAATCGTCGGTGTGCTCGGAGATCTCCAGCGCCCGCCCGTAAAAGTTCCGCGCTGCCTCCAGGTTCCCGCTTTTCCAATGGGCATTTCCGAGGTTGGCATAAAGCCTCAAGAGCAGGGAGTGGTCTCGGTAATTGAGATCTTCCGTGGCTTGCAGGCTTCGCTGGTAGGCGTCGATGGCATCGGTCAGCCTTCCCGCATGATGATAGACGGTGCCGAGGGCGAAATAGGTCGCGGCCAGCTCCTCCCGGTTGCCCTCGTTCTTCAAGACCTCTATGGCCTTCCCCAGCAAGGACAGCGCCTCGTCAAAGCGGCCGCGGGCCCTCAAGGCCAACGCCAGGTTCCGGTTAGATATGGCCTCACGCTGCCGCTCCCCCAGCTCCTGACTGAGCTTAGCCGCCCGTCGAAACCTGTCCTCTGCCTCGGAGACCTCGCCCTTTCGGAGGAGGCCCTGGCCGATCATGTTCAACAGGTCGATATCCCGGCGAGTCTCCAGTTTGTCCTCGAGGAAGTAGGTGAGCGGCTTCTTCAAGCGCGCCGCCAGCACCGTCAACGATTCCAGCGACGGCCTGGTCTTGTTGAGCTCGACGAGGCTTATGAACCCCTTGGTGAAATCCTTCCCCGCCAGCTGTTCCTGGGTTAGACCCAGCTCCTTACGGGCCTTCCTTATGCGTTGACCCAGGGAGAGCTTTTTCAATTTCTACCCTCCTTTCTGCAAGAGCTCAAGTCAAGTACAGTTAACCTCTAGATTCATTATACCCAATACTAAGAAATATTGGCAAGAGACGGAAAATGGAGGTCTGTGTCAAGAAACCACGTAACCTGGTCTGCTGGCCGACTGGTCCCCGGCAGGGCCAGTTGACCCTCGGAATCGGTATGCGGCGCGCGAGCTACGGCACAGAAGGGTGATGAGATGCCGACGGCGACCCGAGGCACCGGGGTGTGAGGCCAGTAGCTAACCAGTTCAGCCTGCCTTGACGACCGGGGGCGCGCTGTCAGCTGGCCGGAATTCGCCTTCTCGAGAGGATAGCGATGGTGTGGCAGAGAATACTACGTCATGAAATTGGGCTTGTCCTGCTACAACCCGCTTGGGCTGGCAGCGTGGCCCCTGGAGGTGCCGGCATGTGTCAGATCGGTATCTGGCCTAACCTGGATAAGGAGGGCGCCCTCAAGATAACTCGGGAATTGGTAGATTGGCTCTCGGGCAGGGATTGCCGGCCGTGGTTACCGGCGGACGTGGCCGGGGCCATTGGGCGAGACGACCTAGGCGCCCCGGACCTCAAGTGGGCCGCCGAAGTGGACTTCGTGGTCGCCCTCGGCGGTGATGGCACCCTGCTTCAGGCCGCCAAGGAAATGGCCTCGCTGGCCAAGCCGGTCCTGGGGGTGAACCTGGGCCACCTGGGTTTTCTAACCGAGGTCGAGGTACGAGACCTTTTTCCAGCCCTCTCCTCCATCCTGCGAGGCGAGTACATCATTGAGGAGCGCATGATGCTCGAGGCCGAGGTGGTACACGAGGGTGAGAGCGTCAAGAGGTTCTTAGCTCTGAACGATGTGGTGGTGGCCAAGGATTCCTTCGCCAGGATGATGTTAGTAGAGACGTACATCGACGACACCCTCGCTGCCAGCTATCCCGCCGACGGGCTTATCATAAGCAGTCCAACCGGTTCCACCGCCTACTCGTTGTCGGCCGGCGGGCCTGTCGTGAACCCTAAGGTGGACGTGATAATCATCACGCCCATTTGCCCGCATACCTTCTACGCCCGCTCGATGGTCGTCGCCGAGGACGAGAGGATTAGGGTCCAGATCTTCACGTCCCACAAGCAGGGGATGTTAACGGTCGACGGTCAGATAGGCTTTGAACTTAGGCCGGAAGACACCGTGTACGTCCAGAAGGCGACGTTGAAGGCTAGGCTGATACGTCGACCGGGGTGGAGCTTTTACGACGTCCTGCGCAAGAAGTTGGCCGCCGGGGGTAGTTGAGGAAAGACGGCTCAGGGAGGAGAGGTCGGTGAAGGCGAGACGACAGATGAAGATCCTGGAGATAATCCGCTCCGAGGTCGTTCAGACCCAAGAGGAACTCGCGGAAAAGCTGGCCCGGGAGGGGATGGAGGTCACGCAGGCCACGGTCTCCCGAGACATCAAAGAGTTACAGTTGATCAAGGTGCCCAACGGCGACGGCAGGTACCGGTACGCGATACCCAACGGCCAATCGCCGCGAAAACAGGCCGAGCGATTGAAGCGGATCTTCAAGGACGCGGTGCTGGCCATCAATGCGAGCGAAAACCTCATTGTCGTGAAGACCCTGTCGGGGACGGCGCCGGGGGTGGGCGAGGCTATTGATACCTTGGACTGGCCGGAGGTCGTGGGCACCGTCGCCGGCGATAACACCGTGCTCGTCGTCGCGAAGGACAGGGAGACAGTGCCAGGCGTTCTGGAGAAACTGAAGGATCTGCTGAGGTAGGTCGGTTGGGAGGCGAGGCGTGTGCTTCTTGAGCTCTACGTGAAGGACTTCGCCTTAATCGAGGAGCTGAGGTTGGAGTTCAGCCCCGGCCTCAATATCCTGACGGGTGAGACGGGGGCGGGCAAATCCATGGTGATCGACGCCGTAGAGCTGCTGTTGGGTGGCCGAGCCTCATCGGACTGGGTGCGGACCGGACGCGAGAGGGCGGTCATCGAAGCCCTCTTCGACATAGGTTCCAGCACTGGGGTGCGCGAAGCCCTCGAGAAGCAGGGGTTCGACGCCTCAGAGCAGGTGCTCCTGACCAGGGAGATATCGGCGAGGGGACGAAACGTCTGTCGGGTCAACGGCAGGACGGTGACGGCGAGCATGCTCAGAGATATCACCGAACAGCTAATCGACCTGCACGGGCAGCACGAGCATCAGTCCCTGCTGAAACCCTCAAGACACCTAGTCCTGTTGGACGAATTCGCCGGACAGGCCGCCGCCGCCCTCAAGGCTCGGGTCCGCAGCAGGTGCGCCGAGATAAACCGCGTTGAGAGTGAGATCGAGAAGCTAAGCGGTGGCGACCCTCGGGAGAGGGCCCAACGGGTGGACCTCCTGGAGTTTCAGATCGAGGAAATAGACCGCGCGCGCCTTAGGGTGGGCGAGGAGGAGGAGTTGCGTTCGCGCCGAAGGGTGCTCAGCAACGCCGAGAAGCTGAAGTTGGCGGCCAGCAGGGCCTACGCGCTCATCTACGACGGAGAGGGACCGGTTCCGGCGGCCGTAGACAGGCTCGCTGAGGCCTTGGCTGAGATCGAGGCGATCTGCGAGCTGGACGACGAGCTCGGCGGCCTCAAGGCGGACCTGGAGGATGCGCTTCTGAAGATCCAGGAGATGTCCCGACCCCTCGCCGGCTATGTGGAGATGTTGGAGTACGACCCTCGGGAGCTTGAGGAGGTGGAAAACCGCCTCAACGTCCTTTCCAACCTCAAGAGGAAATACGGGGACTCGATTGAGGAGGTCCTCGAATATCGAGACCGGGCCAGGCGACAGCTGGAGGAGATCCGCGGCGCTGAGGGACGGCTCGCCGAGCTCGGCGACCTGCGGGCCCGGTTGATCCGCCAGTGGCGGGAGGAGGCGGAAGAGCTCTCAGAACAGAGGAGAAAGGCCGCGGCGGGCCTGGCCCAGGCCGTGCAGGCCGAGCTGCAGCAGCTGGGCATGCCGCGGGCGGTCTTTGAGGTGTCCTTCTCCGAACGGGGCCACTCTCCCCACCCTGAGGGTCTGGACGAGGTGGAGTTTCTGATCTCGCCCAATCCCGGCGAGGAGCCGCGTCCTCTGGCGCGGGTTGCCTCCGGGGGCGAGATGGCCAGAGTGATGCTGGCCCTGAAGACGGTGCTGGCCTCGGCCGACGACATCCCCGTGCTCATCTTCGACGAGATCGACGCCGGGATAGGGGGTAGGGCCGCCCATGCGGTGGGCGAGAGGATGGCCCGTGTGGCGAAGGCCAAGCAGGTCTTGGCCGTCACCCATCTTGCGCAGATCGCCGTG
>DFND01000015.1 GCA_002375895.1 Firmicutes bacterium UBA3576 | reverse complement strand
TCAGTCTGCGGGGTTATGGGATAAGCCGCTACCACGTCAGGTTCGATCTGCTTCATGGCCAGGGCGACGGCCTCATTGCCGGTAACCGCCATCCTCTTGACTTCCGGGACATCTGCTGGCACGCTCATCTTCCTCCCCCTATTTGGCGAACTCGGACTCCGGGACCATCTCTATGGCCGAGGCGGCGGGGGGGCATTCGGTCGCGCAGATCCCACAGCCCTTACAGTGGTCGTAATCGAAGCCCACCACACGCCCCTCCTCGACCTTCACCGCCCCATCGGGGCAGAAGATCCAACACAAGAGGCACTGCTTACAACGATCCTTCTGCCAAACTGGACGGCGGCTCCGCCAATCGCCCGTCCGGTATTGAAAGGCGTTCCCCGCCTCCAGAATCAGACCGCCTCTGGGGATGTCCTTCCACCCGGGCATGTCCGGCTTCACGCTCACTCCGACTTCACCTCCCGGTAAGCCCGCCTCACCGCGTCCACGTTGCCCGGCACGAGATGGGGTTTCGTGGCGAACTTCCTCTTGAGCTGTGCCTCGGCCGCCTCTATGAAGGGCTCGTAGTCCATCAGGGCCGTCACCTTCATCAGGGCGCCGATCATCGGGGTGTTGGGAATGGGCTTGCCCAGGGTCTCAAGGGAGATCTGGTCGGCATCTACCGTGTACAGCCTCCGGCCTTCGAGGTCCAACTTCCTGCGCATTTCGGCCGGTGACCTCTGGGTGTTGATGAGGATGATCCCGTCTTCAGGCACTCCCTCGGCGACGTCCTGCGTCTCTAACAGGGTCGCGTCGAGAACTACCACCACACCGGGGTTCGTCACCTGACAATGGAGCGAGATGGGACGATTGCTTATGCGGTTATAGGCTAATACGGGCGCCCCCATCCGCTCTGGGCCGTACTCGGGAAATCCCTGAATGAACTTCCCCGCGGCCGAGACTATCTCGGCCAGGAGCATCGCAGCCGTCTTAGCCCCCTGGCCACCCCTCCCGTGCCACCGGATCTCCAACAAGTCGGTCACGGTCCGGCCCTCCTTCCTCGTAATGAAACAAAAACACACGGTGCAGGCTTGTGGCTCAGCACCGTACGACCAACCAGGCCTTTTGGGGCTCGTCACCTTCAACCTCTAGTTTAGCAAAAGGCGGGAAATAGCGTCAACCGGAACAGGAGAGTGGGGATTCCGTCGGGCGGCACACCCTTAGTAGACGAAGTAGCGCAGGGCATAGAGGAGGGCTAGTCCAGGTGCCCCGAGGAAACCAGCGAGGAGGGCGGTGATGGGGTTAATGGGGAAATAAAAGCCCAGGTACGCGCCCACGATGTTCAACCCCCAGAGAATGAGCCCCCCTATTACTCCATTGTAGGCTAACAGGGCGACATACCGTATGGGCACGAATAACAGCCTGATGAGGACGTAGATGAGGAGAAGCGCAAACCCGTATGCTAACAGGGTATTGATGTCCACAGACACACCCCCGAACCCTTCCTGTTATACAAGTATGGGCTCGAGGGGCAGCTTATGACTGCATCTCCTCTCTAGCTTTCTTCAACAGGTACATGTACTTCTTCTCAGCGGCCTCAACCAGGTAGATGGCGTGATCGACCAGCTCCGGCTCACTGACCGTCTCGAAATAAGCCCTGGCCGCTTGCCACTCCTGCCGCGCTTCTTCGACGAGCTCGGTAATGCTCCTCCGGTTGCCCAAAGGCTCCCCCGTCTCCGCCGGCGGTATCATCCTCTCCGATACGGTAGCGAGGAAACCCGCGATATTTAGTCGCAAGAGTCTCACCTCGACGCCAAAGGATCTTCTCCTGAATATTAGTACGTAGACGGCACACTCACCGCTACAAGATAATTATGGCCGCCGAGGTGACTCCATATACTACATCTCCCGCCTCCCCTGCAAGGCCAGCCCCAAGGTTACCTCGTCAGCGTACTCCAACTCTCCCCCAACGGGGACCCCCTGGGCTATACGGGTGACTCTAATCCCGAGGGGCTTAATCAGCTTGGCTAGATACGCCGCCGTGGCCTCGCCCTCCACGTCCGGGTCCGTGGCCACAATAACCTCCTTGACCTCGGAGCTTTGCAGCCGGTTTAACAACTCCTTAATCCTGATGTCGTCGGGGCCCACACCGTCGAGCGGCGAGATGACCCCCTGCAGCACGTGATACAGTCCCTTGAAGCCGCCAGATCTCTCCATGGCCACGACGTCCCTCGGCTCCTCCACAACGCAGATGACCTCCCGGTCCCGTCCGGCACCGCGACAGATCTGGCAGGGGTCCTCGTCGGTGAGGTTGAAACACACTGAGCAGGCCTTCACCTGCTCGCGCGCCTGTACTATCGCCTCAGCCAGTTTGCGAACCTCTTCCCGCGGGCGAAACAACAGGTGGAAGGCCAACCGCTGCGCGGTCTTCGGCCCTACTCCCGGCAGCTTATTTAACTCCTCTATCAACTTGGCAATGGGCGCCGCGTAGTACACCTTGCTGCTCTCCTAGAAAAGTCCCGGCACGTTCAGTCCGCCGGTGAGCTTGGACATCTCCTTGGCCACCATCTCCCGAGCCTGACGTAACCCATCGTTCACGGCCGTGAGGACCATCTCCTCGAGGATCTCAACGTCCTCCGGGTCGACGGCCTCGGGATCGATGTGGATACTCTTTATCTCCTGGTCTCCGGATACGACCACCTTGACCATGCCGCCGCCAGCCGAGGCCTCGACCGTACGCTGGCGCAGGTCCTCCTGCAGCTTAGCGAACTGAGCCTGCATCTTCTGAACCTGCTTCATCATCTTGTTCATCTTCCCAAATCCCACGGCTAACACTCTCCTTTAATCCTCTATGATCGTCCCCCCAAACAAGTCCACGACCCTCTCCACTGTACCCTGGGGACTCTCGGCCGCCTCAGCCCTCTCCGGCCGGGCGGGCTCATCGTCCCGCGCCTCGATCCGTAGGCGTACCCTCCGCCCCGTCACCCTGTGATATGCCTCCTCCAGGCTCTGACGCTTCCTCTCGATGAGGCCCTGAAGCCCGCTAGGCACTCGGAGAAGAAGGGTTTGGTCCTTCTCCTCGGCAACGCAACGGCTGAGAATAGCCCCCAGCGACGGCGAATCCTGCGCGATCTCCCGGGCCACATCCTCCCAGGTGCCCCCGCCGGATTCAGGCCTGTCTTCGTCTTCGCCGTCTTCCATCGCCGGCGCCCTCTCCTCGGCGTCAGGGCTCATGAGGCCAGAACCAAACAGGGCCGCTAGGCGCAGGCAGACCACGTCCAGCAGGATACGCGGCTGGTCGGACCATCGCATGCGCCCCTCCACCTCGGCCACCATATCCAGCGCCCTCAGGAGCGTCGCCGTGTCGGTCACGCCTAGGCCGTGGGAGTCTCCCCCGGGCGCTCCTACCGTGTGCACTAGGGCGTCACGAAGGCACTCCAGCAGGCCGAGGGCCAGGTGACGAGGGTCGTGACCCTCGTCGTAGGCCTCCGCCAGCACGGCTAGGGCCTGGCCGATATCGCCGCCCCTACACAGGGAGAGCGCTCGCTCAGCTATCTCCAGGCGTTTGAAACCCACTAGCTCCCTCACGCCGGCAAGGGTGAGCTCACCTCGACCATAAGACACGGCCTGGTCGAGAAGGCTCAGGGCGTCGCGAAGGGAGCCGTCGGCCGCCCTGGCGAGCAAGAGATAGGCCTCGTCCGGCCCTGTGACGCCCACATCCGCCGCGATGTCTTTGAGCCTTCCGGCGATGGCCTTTACAGGCAGGCGGTGAAAGTAAAAACATTGACAACGAGAGGAGATGGTGGCCGGTATCCTGTGGGGTTCGGTGGTAGCCAGAATGAATAGTACGTGCTCCGGCGGGTCCTCCAGGGTCTTGAGCAGGGCGTTGAAGGCCTCCGTAGTGAGCATGTGAACCTCGTCTATGATGTATACCTTCTTGCGGCAATCGGTGGGGGAGTACTTCACGTTCTCCCGTAATTCCCTGCTCTCGTCGATACCCCTGTTAGAGGCCGCATCTATCTCTATGACATCCAGGGAGGCCCCGGCGGCGATCCGCGAACAGGTCGTGCACTCGTTACAGGGCTCCTCGCGGGGACCTCTCTCACAGTTCACGGCTTTGGCTAAGATCCTGGCCACCGTGGTCTTGCCCGTGCCGCGGGGCCCGGCGAATATGTACGCATGGGAGGTGGTGCCCCGGCGCAGGGCGTTCTGCAGGGTCCTCAAGATATGCTCCTGTCCCACTACCTCGGCGAAGGTCTGGGGGCGCCATTTACGATAGAGGGCGACGTATTCTCGCACCATCATCACCCCTCGTGGGTTACTGTCATGATCATTCTTGCCCCCGGCGGGCTTTCCCTCTCCCGGGAGCCGCCAAAAAAATAGTTCCGCGGGACACTCCCCGCGGAAAATCTTTTGGCCGCGCACCCGTCTTCGAACATCCCCACCAAGCGTGACCTCTGTAGTTAGCTCCTGCCCGGCAACCCCACGGCACATGAGCGTCCCTGCTTACCGCTGCTCCCTCCCGGGCCTGACGGGGTTCACAGGTGCTCATTGCGCGGGACCTGACCATCATCACCACTTGCAGAGGGCGGACCTTGGCGGGAAATGCCCTCGGACGGGAGTTGTACCCCGCTATAGCGGATTGCGGGTTCAGGGCACCGCTACCTCCCCGTCTAGCGCGGCCAATCCCCAAAGACACCGGGAGTTCCCCTCTTAGGGAACTCCGACCTTGCGGAGAGGGTGGGATTCGAACCCACGGAGGGCTTGTAGCCCTCACGCGCTCTCCAGGCGCGCCGATTAAGCCAGACTCTCGCACCTCTCCACGACCCTATGGCGGAGGGAGTGGGATTCGAA
>DFND01000048.1:24834-43599 GCA_002375895.1 Firmicutes bacterium UBA3576 | reverse complement strand
CCCATGCCGGGCGCACCGAAAAAGGGGCCCCTTGGGCCCCTCTCAGCTCTCGAGCGCCGCTCTGGCCGCCGCCAACCTGGCCACCGGGACCCTATAGGGGGAGCAGCTTACATAATCCAGGCCTATCTGGTGACAGAAGGCTATTGAGCTGGGGTCTCCACCGTGCTCTCCGCAGATCCCCACCTTGAGATCGGGCCGGGTCCGGCGGCCCTTCTCCACCGCTATCCTCAGCAGCTCCCCAACGCCGTCCCGGTCCAGGACCGCGAAGGGGTTCTCCTCGAGGATCTTCTGATGCAGATAATGATGCAGGAACTTCGCCTCGGCGTCGTCACGGCTGAAGCCGAAGGTGGTCTGGGTGAGGTCGTTGGTCCCGAAGGAGAAGAACTCCGCCTCCTCGGCCACCTCGTCCGCCGTGAGACAGGCCCGCGGGATCTCGATCATGGTGCCCACCACACAGGGGATCTCCACCCCGCGCTCCTCCATCACCTCGCGGGCCACCCTCTCGACCATGTCCTTGAGGATCTTTAGCTCTGCGGCGTGGCCGACGAGCGGGATCATGACCTCCGGCCGCGCGTCCACTCCTCGTTCCAGCAAGTCAGCCGTGGCCTGGTAGATGGCCCTCACCTGCATCTCGTAGATCTCCGGGAAAACGATGCCCAGGCGGCAGCCCCGGTGCCCCAACATGGGGTTGAACTCGACCAGGGCCCGCACCTTCCTGAGCAAGTCCTCCTTCTCGGCCAAAAGCTCGCGGTCTATCGTCTGGCCGGCCTCCTGGGCGGCCTTCATACGGGTGATATCCACCAACAGCTCCTCTAGGTTGGGCAGGAACTCGTGAAGAGGCGGGTCCAACAGACGGATGGTCACGGGCAGGCCCTGCATGGCCTCCAGGATGGCCTCGAAGTCGCCGCGCTGCAGGGGTAGCAGCTTGTCCAGGGCGGCCCTGCGTTCCTCCTCGGTCTCGGCCATGATCATCTCCTGGACCACGGGCACCCGGTCCGGGGCCATGAACATGTGCTCCGTGCGGCAGAGGCCGATGCCCTCGGCGCCGAACTGTCTGCTCTTCCTCGCGTCCTCCGGGGTGTCGGCGTTGGCCCTCACCCCGAGGCGCCTTATCTCGTCGGCCCACTCCAGGAGCACCTTGAACTCTTGGGTGAGCTGTGGATCGATGAGCCGGACCTCGCCCAGCATGACCTCACCTGACGAGCCGTCTATGGAGATGAGGTCGCCCTCCCTGACCACGGTGTCCCCGACGCTGAAGCTCCTACCCTCCAGGTCGATGGTGATCTCCCTGCAGCCCACTACACAGGGCTTGCCCATCCCCCTGGCCACGATGGCCGCATGACAGGTCATGCCGCCGCGGCTGGTCAGCACGCCCTCCGAGGCCACGATGCCGTGGATATCGTCGGGGGTGGTCTCCGGCCGTATCAAGATCACCTTCCTCCCGTCGGCGGCTATCTCCTCCGCCCGGTCGGCGTCGAAGACGGCCACGCCGCAGGCCGCCCCGGGCGACGCCGGAAGCCCGCGGGCGATGGCATCGGTGCGAGAGGAGGGGTCCACGGTACGATGCAGCAGCCGGGCCACCTGTTCGGGCTCGACCCTGAGGAGGGCCTCCCGGCGGTCAATGACCCCTTCGGCCACCAGGTCGTGGGCGATCTTGACCGCGGCCGCGGCCGACCTCTTGCCCGTACGGGTCTGGAGGAGGTAGAGCCTGCCCCCCTCCACGGTGAACTCGATATCCTGCATATCCCCATAATGCTCCTCCAGGGTATGGCAGACCCTGAGAAGCTCCTCGTAGACCTCGGGCATGTCCTCGGCCAGCTTTCCTATGGGCTGGGGGGTACGGATGCCCGCTACTACGTCCTCCCCCTGCGCCTTCGGCAGATACTCCCCGTATATCTCCCTCTCTCCAGTGGAGGGGTTGCGGGTGAACACGACGCCGGTTCCGGAATCAGCGCCCATGTTCCCGAAGACCATCGCCTGCACGTTGACGGCGGTCCCCAGGTCGTCCGGTATCTTATGTATTTGCCTGTAGATCTTGGCGCGGGGGTTATCCCAGGACCGGAATACGGCCCTAATGGCCAAGAACAGCTGTTCGGAGGGATCGGAGGGGAAGACCGCGCCCGTCTCCCTCTCGACGAGCTCTTTGTAGTCTCCGACCACCTGCCAGAGGGCCTCCTCGTCGAGCTCCACATCGTGCTCGATGCTCCGCCTCACCTTGTGGGACTCGAGGATCTCCTCGAACTTGGCGTGGTCGATCTTCAGGACCACGTCCCCGAACATCTGTATAAACCTACGGTAACAGTCCAGGGCGAAGCGCCTGTCGCCGGTGGCCACTGCGAAGCCCTCGACCGTCTCGTCGTTAAGGCCGAGGTTCAAGATCGTGTCCATCATGCCGGGCATGGAGACGGCGGCGCCGGACCTCACGGAGACCAGGAGGGGATTCTCGGCCCTCCCGAAGGCTTTGCCCACCCTCTCCTCCACAGAATGGAGGGCCCGCATGACGTCTCCCATTAACCCCCGCAGGAATTCGTCGCCCCCTTCGGCGTAGGCTATACAGGCCTCGGTGGTGATGGTGAACCCCGGCGGAACGGGCAGGCCGATCCTGGTCATCTCCGCCAGGTTGGCGCCCTTTCCCCCCAGGAGCTCCCTGTCCTGGGCTCTGCCCTCTTCGAAGAGGAAAACGAACTTCCTAGCCTCCATCCCTGTCCCTCCCTTTGAGTATGTCGAGCACCGTGGTGGCCGTCTCCTCAACGGCCTTATTGGTGACATCGACCACAGCACAGCCTATCTCGCTGAACACCGACTCCGCGTACTCCAGCTCCTCCATGATCCGCCTCGGATCCGCGTAGGAGGACCCGGCGTCCAAGCCGATGGCCTTCAACCTCTCCCGCCGTATTCGATGCAGCTCTTGAGGCCTGATGGTAAGGCCTACGACCTTGCCGGGCGGTATCCTGAACAGCTCCTCCGGCAGCGACGTCTCGGGCACCAGCGGCAGGTTGGCGACTTTGTAGCGCCGGTGGGCCAAGTACATGCTCACGGGGGTCTTGGAGGTGCGGCTCACGCCGATGAGGACTATGTCGGCCTTCAGGAGGCCCTTGGGGTCCTTACCGTCGTCGTACTTGACCGCGAACTCCACTGCCTCTATGCGACGGAAATACTCCTCGTCGAGCCGGTGCACCAGCCCCGGCTGGAGCTTGGGAGGAGTGCTCATCAGGCCCGCCATAGCCTCCATGGTAGGCCCCATGATGTCCACAGCGGGGATCCGGGCCGCGGCCGCCTTCTCACGCAGCGTATCTCGCAGGTGAGGCACGATGATGGTGAACACTATAATGCTCCTGATCTCACGCGCCTGGGATATTACCGCGTCTATGTCGGCGGCGCTCTCCACATAAGACACCCGTCGGATCTCCACGCCCTCGGCGTTGAACTGGCTGGCCGCGGCTCTGACGACGTAATCGGCCGTCTCACCGATGGAGTCGGAGACCACGTAAACGACGGGGAGGTCTTGCCCGTCGCCGCCAGCGGCGACCTCGTCCCCGTCGGGCCCAAGCCGTGTCACCCGAAACCGCAATTCGGAGGGTCGTCTCATCCCTCAGCTTCCCCCTTGGTACTTATTACTGCGAGAGGGGGACGTCCTCCTGCATCAACCCCCTCCCAAGGTCTATGCGTCAGAGCGTCAGGGCATCCCAGTCGGCCACCCGGCCCAGGAACCGGCTGACCTCCCGCAGCAGGGCCAGGCGGTTTGCGCGCAGGCGGGCGTCGTCGGTCATGACCAGCACCCCGTCGAAGAAGGCGTCGATGACGGGCTTTAACCCCACCGCCGTCTCAAGGAAGGACCGGTAATCCCTGGACTCCAGGTAGGGCTGAGCCCTCTCCCGAAGGGCCATGAGCTCCCGGTATAGGGTCCCCTCGGCCTCCTCCTCGAAGAGCTCGGGGCGGATCTCCTCCTCACCCGCCTTCTCGGCCAGGTTGTTGGCCCGTCGGAAGGCGATCAGCAGCTCCTCCATGTCGGGCCGGCCCTTGAACTCCATGACGTCGCGCGCCCTGGCCACGGCGTCCGGTACGTCGTCGTAGTCCACTCGCAGCACGGCCTCGATGACATCGGGGCTTATCCCCTGCTCCGCCAGGAGGTTAGCGACGCGGGGGCGGAAGAAGGCGTGCACCATCTTGAAGACCTCCTGGCGGTCGACATCTGCCCCCGGACAGCCCTCGACGGCGTGGCCGATCATCTCGTCAAGCCGCAGGGACAGCCTGGAGGCGTGGAGGATGCTCACGACGCCAGTCGCCTGCCTGCGCAGCCCATAGGGGTCCTTGGATCCCGAGGGCTGGATGCCCACCGAGAAACAGCCGACGATGGTGTCCAGTTTGTCGGCCAGGCTGAGGAGGGTGCCCGCCGGCGTCTCGGGAAGCTCATCGCCGGCGAACCGGGGCAGGTACTGCTCGTACAGGGCCCGGGCCACCGCCTCGTCCTCGCCCTCCCTGCGGGCGTACTCCCTGCCCATGACCCCTTGGAGCTCGGGGAACTCATATACCAAATGCGTGTCCAGGTCCGCCTTGGCCAGGAAGGCGGCCCTGTCCAGCTGGGTCAGGAGATCTCGGTCCGCGCCCACCTTCTCGCCCAGGATCCCGGCCAGACGCCGGACCCGCATGCTCTTGTCGTAGAGGGTGCCGAGGTCCTCCTGAAAGACGACCCTCTTCAGGCCCTCCACCCGGTCGGCCAGGGGCCTCTTGAGGTCCTCCTCGAAGAAGAAGCGGGCATCGGCCAGACGGGCCCTGAGAACTTTCTCGTTCCCGGCCCGCACCACCTCTAGGTGCTCAGAGCCGCCATTCCGCACACCGATGAAGACCGGGAGCAGGCCCTCAGGCCCCCTGACCGGGAAGTACCGCTGGTGGCCGCGCATGGTCGTGATCAGGACCTCCTCGGGGACCTCGAGGAAGGCGGGATCGAACCTGCCGAGGAAGGCCGTGGGGTACTCCACCAGGTAGGTGACCTCCTCCAGAAGGTCCTCGGGCATCAGGGCCTCCCCTCCTTCCTCCCGGGCCAAGGCCCGCACCTGGTCCGTTATTAGGCCCCGTCGTCTGTTCTGGTCGACGATGACGTAGTTCTCCTCCATCAGGTCGAGGTAGTCCTCGGCAGCCGGGATGGGGATCTCGGCGGCGCCGGCGAACCGGTGCCCTCTACTGCCCCGGCCGCTACGCACGCCGGCGAATTGGAAGGATACCACCTCACGGCCCAACAGGGCCACCAGCCACCTCACGGGGCGGCCGAACCTGGTCTCCTCCCAGCCCCACCGCATGTTCTTGGGGAAGGACAGGGACCCGAGCAGCTCTGGCATGATCCTGGCCAGCACCGCGGCCGCCTGCTCGCCCTTCTCCACCTTTTCCGCGAAAATGTACTCACCGTTATCTGTCTTCCTCCGCCGAAGCTCCTCTACGGGTACCCCTTGCGACCTGGCGAAGCCCTCGGCAGCCCGGGTCGGCCTGCCCTCCTCGTCGAAGGCCACCCTGGCGGGCGGGCCCTTGATGGCGAGCAACCTGTCCTCCTGTCTCTCGGGCAGCCCCTCCACGTAGCAGGCGATCCTGCGGGGAGTAGCCCAGACCCTCACCTTCTCCGGCGCCAACCGCTCCTCCGCCAGCCTCTCTCTCAACTTGGCCTTGAGCTCATCCAGAAGGGGCGGCAGGAAGCGAGCCGGCATCTCCTCCGTGCCGATCTCCAGGAGAAAATTCACTGATCCTCGCCTCCCTTGAGCAACGGGTAGCCCATCTCACGGCGTTGTTCCAGGTAGAGCTTCGCGCATCTCCTGGCCAGGCGCCTGACCCGGCCCAGATAGCCGGTGCGCTCCGTAACGCTAATGGCGCCGCGGGCATCCAACAGGTTGAATACGTGGGAACATTTGAGCACGTAATCGTAGGCCGGCAACAGCAGGTCCTCTTCGAGGATCCGCTCGGCCTCCCCCTCGTATTTCTCGAAGAGGTCGACGAGCAGTGCGACGTCGGCCACCTCGAAGGCGTAGCGAGACTGCTCGTACTCGTTCCGACGGTATACCTCCCCGTAGGTGACTTCATCAACCCACTGGAGGTCGAAGACGTTGTCCACCTTTTGGATATAGCTGGCCAGCCTCTCCAGGCCGTAGGTGATCTCCACGGAGACGGGCCTGGTATCGTATCCCCCGACCTGCTGGAAGTAGGTGAACTGGGTGATCTCCATCCCGTCGAGCCAGACCTCCCAGCCCGTGCCCCAAGCGCCCAGCGTGGGGGCCTCCCAGTTGTCCTCCACGAACCTGATGTCGTGCTCCTCGGGCACGATCCCCAGGGCCTCGAGGCTGGCGATGTACACCTCCTGTACGTCCGGCGGGGACGGCTTGAGGATTACCTGGTACTGCCAGTGCTGGTAGAGCCTGTTGGGGTTCTCCCCGTACCTGCCATCTACCGGCCGTCGGGACGGCTCCACGTAGGCCACCTTCCACGGCTCGGGGCCCAGGGCCCGGAAGAAGGTGGCCGGGTTCATTGTGCCCGCCCCCTTCTCAACGTCGTAGGGCTGAAAGATGACGCAGCCGTAATCGGCCCAGAACCTCTCCAGCCTCATGATGACCGCTTGGAAATTCATCTCCCGACCTCCCTCGTAATGAGCCTCATAATTAGAAGCCTCCCGTCCCAGCTCAGGGACGGGAGGTCTCTCCCGCGGTTCCACCCTGATTGACCCCTCGGGGCCCAGCTCTCAGGTCCGGGCTTTACTCACCTTGCGGCTTTCCTCCCGGCGGCTCAGGAGCGCCCTTCGTCGAGCGGCCGGCCGACCTCTCACCGCCCGGTCGGCTCTCTCAGACGGCCTATCACGACTACTCCTCTCCGTCATAGCCGGCTCTATTGAACTGCCCTTAGCTTAACTCAAAGGGGCGTGCTCTGTCAATGCTCACCATCGTCCGGCATATGTCCGGCCAACCCAAGGGCGTCGCTGACCTCTCAGGGCAAGCACGCCTGTAATCCACGGCCAGCGGCGAGTACCCCGAACGCGATCAGCTCGGGGTGCCACGTCCCCGCTTCAGCGAAAATCACGCCGAGAGGACGCAACCACGGACCCCGGCCACCGACATCCTGTGGCTAATATCGCGCCACCACCTCACGGTATCGGCCAAGGTCTCCTGCAGCGGACGTGAGGTGTAGCCCACTTCGTCGCGCGCCTTCGCACTGCTGAAGGTGCAGCCCTCGGTGAGCGTGCGTACGGCGTACCGCGTGAACTCCACCTTGACCCTGGCCAACCTGGCGACCGTCTCCCACACCGTTGCCGCTACTAGGGCCAGTCCTCGCGGCACCACGATGCAACACGCCCTCCGTCCGGACATCTCGCCCACCAGGTGCGCCAGTTCCCGCAGCCGTACCCGGGTGCCGGAGAGGATGTAGGCCTCTCCCGTCCTACCCCGCTCCGCCAGGAGGATCAGCCCCCGCGCCACATCGCGCCCATCGACGAAATCAAAGGCCCCGTCGACGATAAAATGTACGCGCTTAGAGGTAAATCCCCGGATCACCCGTCCCATGAGGGAACCCAAATAATCGTGCGGCCCGATAATCCCGGTGGGACAGGCGATCACGGCATCCAGCCCCCCTCTTACCACCTCGAGGACCGCCCGTACCCCCTCGGCCTTCGTCCTGTCGTAGGAATGAGGGGAGGCGTCAAGGGCCAGGGGTGCTCTCTCGTCGACCGCGCCACCCGGTCGGTAGGCGAGGGCGTGTATGGAACTTACGTGTACCATCCGCCGAACACCACTTCTGAGCGCGACCCGGGCCACGTTCCGGGCACCGTCTACGTTGACCTGCCACATCCTGCGCTCATCACCCCGAGTTATGGAGATGACGCCCGCCAGATGATACACCACATCGATGCCTCTCATCGCCCGCTCCAGGGAGCTCACGTCCAAGACGTCGGCCTCGACCAGCTCGAGGTCGAGCCCCTCCAAGGACCGCAGGGGCTCCCCTGGAAGGACCATGGCCCTCACCCGCCTGCCTCGCCCCAGCAGCTCCCTCACCAACAGGTTGCCGAGATGCCCAGCTGCACCGGTCACCAAGTCCATGGGTAAGCCCCCCTATAGCTAAGGCTACAAAAATCCCCCGCCCCCACAACACCTCATCTCCGCCCGGTCAGGTTTCCCGGCGACATCTCAGGCTAGGAGCCAGACGATGGTCAACACCCCGGAACCTCACCCTTCTAGCTCCGACCGTAAGGCCAGAAAGGCACTAGGAAGGTGAGCCCTCGCCCTGGTTTTCTCCAACTGCATAATTTACAAAATGCGGTCGGGCTCATTGATTTACATCATCGTCCGTCTCTACGGGGATCTCTTCGCCCTCCTCAGAGGGCCTGCGCCTCTCCACTTCGATGGTACAGCGAGTGACCATGGCCGCTATTACCCCCAGGGCCGCCAGGGTCGGCAGGAGAAGGGCGCCCACCACCCCGACGGTGACCGGGATCTCGAGGAGGACGCGCTCACCGTGTTTTATGCGCACCCGGGAGACGTTGCCCTCGTGGATGAGCTCCTTGACCTTCTCCACCAGCTCCTTCCCCTGGACGTTGAACCTCTCGCGCCAGGGTCGGTCCCGGCCCTCGAGCATGATGAGGGCCTCGACGACGTCGCCCCCGGCCTTATCCAAGGCCTCCGCGGCCTCCCGGTAGCTCACGTCGATCCTCTGCCTTATCAGATCGATCTTCTCCAGCCTGTCGTCCACGCCATCATCCCCCTTCCTTCGTATTCTCGCACATTTCCCCACCCCTCATTCCCCAGAGCTCCCTGAGGAACCTGAGGGAATTAGGTTCACGCCCGAGGTGATATACCACATAATCGTGCAGGAACTCGTCGATATCGTCCGCCACTCCGGGCCCCACCGATAGGCTCAGGGCCTCCTCGACGGGAGAGGTCTGGAGCCCATACAGCGCCCTCAGGGCCTCCCTCGATAGGGTCGGCCCTCTGCCGCACCGCGGGCAGAGGACGCCGCCCGCCGCCGGATCGTATGCCACGGGCCGCCTCCCCTCCATGTCCGCCTTACGGCCGCATTGACATCGGTCCAGCCGTGGGGCCAGGCCCAGACGGTCCAACAGCCGCAACTGGAAGACCCAGGTCACCTGTCGTTCGTAGCCGGCCTCCACCAGGAGGTGCAGGGAGGTCACCAGGAGGTAGAAGACCTCCTGGTCTGGGTCCCCTTCCTCCGAGGTGCGCTCCACCAGCTCTGTAATATAACTGGCCGCGGTCATCTTGGTCAGGTCGCCTCGTAAGAGGGGGAAGCCGTCGATGAGGTCGGCGCCGGTTATGGTGTATAGGCTCTTCCCCTTGTACAGGAGGAGGTTCAGGTGGTTGAAGGTCTGTATCACGGGCCCGAGCCTGCTCCGCGCCTTCCTCGCGCCCTTGCTCACGGCGCCCACCTTGCCGTGTTCGAGGGTGTACAGGGTAACCAGGCGGTCGGCCTCGCCAAGGTCACGGGTGCGCAGGACGACCGCCTGGGTCTTGGAAAGGGCCATGTCCTCCCTCCCTAGGCGAGCAAATGCCCCAACAGGATGCTAGCCAAGCCGAAGTAGATCAGAAGCCCGGTCACGTCGGCGGCCGTGGTTATGAAGGGGCCGGAGGCCACGGCCGGGTCTATACCCAGCCGGTTGAAGACGAGGGGGACCACCGTGCCCATGAGCGCGGCGGTGGTGAGCCCGCTCACCATGGCCAGTCCGATGACCAGGCCGAGCAGGGGCTCGCCCTGCCACACGAGGGCCACGCCGGCCACCAGGCTCCCGGTGAACAGCCCGAGCAGCAATCCCACCCGCAACTCCCTGCTGATGATGCGCCAGACGTCCCTGGCCTGTACCTCACCGGTGGCCAGCCCCCTCACCACCACCGTCAGGGATTGAACCCCCACGTTCCCGCTCTGGTCCATGAGAATGGGAACGAAGTAAGCGAGGGCGACCAGCGATTCGATGGCCATGGAATAATGACGCAACACCGAGGCTGATAGGACGTTACCGATGAGGAGAAGAACAAGCCACGGCAGCCGCTTCCGAACCTTCGACCAGACCGTATCCTCAGCCTCCTCGGTGGAGGCGGCCATCATCCTGTGGATGTCCTCGGTGGCCTCCTCCTCGATGACGTCGATAACGTCGTCGACCGTGACGATCCCCATGAGGCGCCCCTGATGGTTGACCACGGGCACGGCCAGGAGGTCATATCTGGCCACCACCCGGGCGACCTCCTCCTGGTCGTCCTCCGCCTGTACGGCGATGACCTTGGTGCTCATTATCTCCCCGATGGCGGCGCTGGGCGGCGCTATGATCAGGTCCCTGAGGGAGAGGACGCCCACCAGGGTATCCTCCGCGTCCACGACGTAAACGTAGTAGATAGTCTCCGCATCCGGGGCTATCCTGCGCAGGTGCTCGATGGCCTCTTCCACCGTGAGGTCCTCGCGTAGGGCGATGAGCTCGGTGGTCATGATGCCGCCGGCGGTATCATCCTGATAGGCCAGCAGGCGCCTCACGTCCACCGCGTCGTCCCTGGCCAGAAGCCTGAGGATGCTCTGGGCCTGCTCCTCCTCGATGTCCCCCAACAGGTCCGCTATATCGTCGGAGGGCATATGGTCGAGGACGGAGGCCGCCCGAGCCGGGCTCAGCACGGAGAGGAGCCTCGCCTGGTCCTCATAGGGAAGCTCCAGGATGACGGAGGCAGCCACCTCATCGTCGAAGGCCTCGAGGACGACCTCTTGTTCACGCGGCTCCAGGTGCTCCAGGACCTCCGCTATGTCCGCGGGGTGCCAATCTTCGAGGACCTTCCGCAGTGTCGAGGGGCCATCTTCGGCGATGACCGCTCTAATCCGTTCAATGGCTGATCTGAGATCCTGCTCCAATGGCAACGCCTCCTTTAGGCGCGGGGGACCGGAGCCCATGAGGCTCCGTCACGTAACGGCCGAGGGCCGGTACGGATTCCCCGCCCTGAAATCTCTTGCTTCGGTTGTCGCTACTGGCGCTACTAGGTTCAGGGTCCACTCCGTACCACCTCCCCCTCAGAACGTTACTCCCTGCCGTAACCGAAGGCGTGCAGATTTCCCTCGCGGTTTCGCCAATCCTTCTTTACCTTGACCCATAGCTCCAGGAAGATACGGGTGGCGAACAGGCCCTCCATCTCCTGCCGGGCCAGCCTGCCTATCTCCCTCAACATGGAGCCGCCCTTGCCTATAATAATCCCCTTCTGGGAGTCCCTCTCCACGTAGATGTTCGCGCCGATGTACAGGAGGCCGTCGTCGCGCTCCTCCATGGCCGTGACCTCCACCGCCACCGCATGGGGGACCTCCTCCCTGGTGAGATGGAGGACCTTCTCCCTGATGAGCTCGGCGGCGATGAACACCTCCGGCTGGTCCGTGACCTCGTCCTCCGGGTAATACATGGGTCCCTCGGGGAGCCTCTCCCGGATCTTCTCCACCAGCTCCCGGACGCCCTCGCCGGTGAGGGCCGATATCCCCATGACCTCAGCGAACTCGCCCAGCGCGCTGTACTCCTCAAGGCGAGCTCCCGCGTCTCGGACGGCGTCCATCTTATTCACCAACAGGAACACCGGCGTACTGACGTCGGCCAGTATGCGTGCCAGATACCGGTCGCCGCCCCCGGGCGGAAACCTGCCGTCGACCGTGAACAGGATCAGGTCCACGTCGGTCAGGGCGGCCCGGGCCGCCCTCACCATGTACTCCCCGAGCTTATGCTGAGGGCGGTGGATGCCCGGCGTGTCCACGAACACTATCTGATAGCCCTCCCCCGTCAGCACGCCGCTGATCCTGTTGCGCGTCGTCTGCGGCTTATCCGAGACGATGGCCACCTTGCGGCCGATCATGCTGTTGAGAAGGGTGGACTTGCCCACGTTCGGCCGGCCCACTATGGCCACGAAGCCCGACCTAAAGGAACCCATGTATCACCACGCCCTGCGACAGAATACTATGACCATGGACCGACGCACCCCAGCGGAGGTGTGGCTATGTCCGCAAGACGCTTAGCAGCCCTCCTGGCCCTCACCGCGCTGTTGGTGTTGTGGTCCTGAGCGCCCGCCGGGCGTTATTTCTTAAACCTGAAGGCCGCGGGCAGCAGGGAATCCACCGACGTCCGTATCCGCTCCCCCGTAGTAGAGGCCAACACGACCTCCGCACGGGGCCCGAACTCGGCCAGCACCTGCCTGCAGGCCCCACAGGGCGGCGGGGGCTCGCCCTCGGCCACCACGGCCACGGCCACTATCTCCCGGGCCCCCTCCGAGATCGCCTTGAACACCGCTGTCCTCTCGGCGCAGTTGGTAAGGCCGTAGGAGGCGTTCTCAACGTTGCAGCCGGTGAAGATGCGCCCATCAGGCGTGAGCACGGCCGCCCCTACGGCGAAGCCCGAGTAGGGGCAATAAGCCTTCTCCCTGGCCGCGGTGGCCCTGCTTACTAGCTCGTCCATCTTGTCCATCTAAACCCCTCCATGCTCTGACCTGGTTATCCCCACAGCTTTCCCCAAAAGCCGGGCTCCGTCTGACCCGACGGCCGTGGGGCGGTCACCCTACGGGGCGCCACCACCCCGCCCGAGATGACCAGCTTGACCCCGTCTTGAACGCTCATGTCCAGGAAGATCACGTCCTCCCGGGGGACCATTATGAGGAGTCCGGAGGTCGGGTTGGGGGTGGTGGGTATGAACAGCGTCACCATTTTCTGCCCCGTCCTGTCCTCGATCTCCTCGGCGGCATCACTGGTCACGAAGCCGATGGAGTACAGTCCCTTCCTGGGGTACTCCACCAGGGCCACCTGCTTGAAGGCGCTCCGGTCCTGCCGCCACAGGGCATCCACCACTTGTTTCAAGGTGATGTATATCCCCCGGGCCACCGGCGTGCGCATCATGACGTACTCTCCCATGGCGATGAGCTTACGGCCCAGGTAGTTGGTGGCCAGCACCCCAGTTAACAGTACTAACAACAGGGTGAGGACGAAGCCCACACCGGGCAAGGGGAAGGGCAGGTACGGCCTGATGACGTCGCCGAGGAAGCCATCGATGAGCGTGAAAAGAAACCAGAGAAAATAAATGGTGGTGACGACCGGGATCAGCACGGCCAACCCTGTCACGAAAAAGGTCTTGATCCTACTCCACATACCCCGTCCCTCCCTGATCTGTGTTTAGTACGGCGACCAGCGCGGCCGCTAAGAAGAATGAAGTTACTACGGCAAATACCGCCGTGATAAAGGGGTCCTCTACGGCCCGTAGGTAGAACAGGCGCGGCAGGTCCGCCAGGATGGAGCCGAAGAACAGGTATCCCACCCCCAGGGCGGCCATCGCCGTCAACAGGACGCCGCCCGCCATGGCATCCTTGGCCACCTCGGCTGTGGGGTGATACTCCTCGACCTGGAGGTCCACCACGGCCTCCACCACCGTGTTCAACATCTCGCCGACCATCACCAGGGCTATGAGGACTACCAGGATCCCCCACTGTACCGGCTCGAGCTCGGCCGCCCACGCCGCCCAGGAGACCAGGCTGGCCGCCGCGGCGTGCACCCGCATGTTGCGTTCCCCGCGCCAGACCCTGAACAGGCCTCGAAGGGCGAAATAGAAGCTCCAAAACCAGCGCCTTGACCGCCTCGCCGCCATGTCCCTAACCCCTCAGGTTGACGGACTCCAGGATCTCCTCTTGTCTTGCGAACATCTGCTGCTTCCTGTCCTCCGTCTCGTCATCATACCCCAGCAGGTGCAGGACACCGTGGATGGTCAGCAGAGCCAGCTCCCTCTCCAGGGAGTGCCCGTACTCCTCGGCCTGCTCCCTGGCCGTGTCCACCGATATGACCACGTCCCCGAGCATGTACATGGGCGACTCCTCGCCGTCCCGCAGACCTGGCCCCTCCTCCTCGAGGAGGGAGAAGGCCAACACGTCCGTCGGTCCCTCGGTGCCCCTGTACTTACGGTTCAGCTCCGCTATCTCCTGGTCGCTCACCAGAGTAACGCTGAGTTCGGCCCTCTCGGATATGCCCTCGGCCCGCATGGCGGCGTGCGCTGCCCTGTCTATGGTCGCCCTGAGGCCGGTGTCCAGCGGCACCAGCCGCTGGCGGTTGGCGATGAGGACACGCATGAGAGTTCATCCCTCCTTAAGTTCTGCCGGGCCCGCCACCTGTTCCCTCTCGGCGGGCTCCTTCTCAAGGCCCTTCAGCCCCTCCGGGTACTCTATCCTGGGATGGAACACGCCCGTTAGTATCTTAGTGAAGATATCGGCTATGGTATCCAGGTTCTTGAGGGTGAGGTCACATTTCTCCAGTTGGTTGTCGTTAAGCCGGTCCTTTATGACCTTGCGTATGACCCCCTCGATACGGCCCGGGGTGGGTTTGCTCAGCGCCCGAACGGCGGCCTCGGCCGAATCGGCCAACATGACCACCGCGGACTCCTTACTGGTCGGCTTCGGCCCCTCGTAGGAGAACTCCTCGCGCGTCGGCGGGTTCCCTCGATCGACCTCAGCAGCACGGTTGAAGAAATAGCTGATGCAGGTCGTCCCGTGATGCTCCCGGATGAAATCCACGATGACCGAGGGGAGCTTATGTTTCCGCGCCAGCTCCACGCCGTCCTTCACGTGGGAGGTGATGATCAGGGCGCTCAGGCTGGGCGATATCTTCTCATGGGGGTTCTGTCCCCCGAACTGGTTTTCGATGAAGAAGTACGGCCGCTTCATCTTGCCGATGTCGTGGTAATAGGCGCCGACGCGAGCCAACAGCGAGTCTCCCCCGACCGCCTCCGTGGCGGCCTCGGAAAGGTTGGCCACCAGGACGCTGTGATGGTAGGTCCCGGGCGCCTCCAGGAGAAGCTGCCTCAACAGCGGCTGATCGGGGTTGGAGAGCTCGAGGAGCTTAACCGCCGTGATGATCCCGAAGGAGCTCTCGAAGATGGGCAGCGAGCCGACGGCCAGCACCGCAGCTAGGGCGCCGCTTACCAGCCCGTAGAGGAGGTCCAGCAGGAATTCGGTGGCGAGCAAAGACCCCGACTCAAAGGCCAGGTACAGGGTGAGGATGGTTAGCGCGTTCGCCGCGCCGATGGTCAGGCCGGTCTTCACGAGGTCAGACCGCTGGCCGATCCTCTCCACGCTGTACACCCCCACCATGCCGCCTATAAAAGCCACGACCATGAACTTAAAGTCATTGCCGGTCAAGACCCCCAATGCCAGGGCTAACATAAAGCCCGCGAAGATCGCCAGGCGGGGGTTCAGCAGAATGGACAGCAGCAGCGTCGCCGCCCCCACCGGAACCAGGTAGGCCGAGATGGGGATGAACACTCGCACCGGTATCAGTAAGAGCGAGAGGATGATGCACAGGAGAAGCAACATCCGCTCCGACTCGAAGACCTCACGCTGGAAGTAATACAGGTAGGCGCCTATGACCAACACGTAGATCAGGGATAACAGCAGGGCGCCGGCCGTCACCCGCGTGGAGCTCTGGCTCCTGAGCAGCCCGAGCTGCCTCAGGATGGCGATGTCCTCCTCGGTCACCTTGCGGCCCTCGGCGACCACTATCTCGCCCTCAAGGATCTGCACGGGCTCCACCGCCTCCCGCGCCTGCTGCCTCCTCTTCATGGTCTCCTCCTGGTTGAAGACCAGGTTGGGCTTGATAAGGCTTTTGATGATATAGGACATGGCCGTCTTGTGGTTGGGGCTCAAGGGGAGCTCATCCACCTCGACGTCCACCTGACGCCGGAAGGAGTCCAGAGTCTCCTCCTTGATGCCCGACTGCATGATGGAGGACAGGATACGCTCCGACTCAGCGTACACCGAGGCCATGGTCTTGGCGTCCTCCTGGAGGAGGGCCAGCAATATCTCGTCGGGAAGCTCAGCGTAGATCCCGTTCTCCTTGAGCCGCTCGAGGCGCTGCTCAAGGGACAGTTCCCCCTGCGCCCGGACGGACTGCAGGAAGGTGAACAGGGATTGCAGACTGGCCAGGGCCTCTTCCCCGACGCGCGAGTTGTGCTCGTAGACGGGGTCCACGGCGTCAGCGGCCGCCTTGCGCAGCCGCTCGGTCTCGACCTCGTTGATCACGGTACGCGGCGCCTTGATATCCCGATCGGCCACCTCTCCGACGCTGAGGTCCACCCTCTCCGGCAGGATGCTGGTGGTGAACACGGAGGCGACGACGACCAGGAAGAGAAGCCCTACCATCAGGCGCCGCAACGCGGAATCGGGTTGGAAATGTCGTGCAAACCCGTGCTGTTGTCTAGGCATCAGGCCCCTAAAGAACCTCATTCAGAACACTCCCCTCCCGGGGGGTCAATCCTCCCCGGGCGCGGTCTCCTCTCTTCTCTCGGCCTCCCACTGCTCATAGGCCCTGATGATCTTCTGGACGAGCTCGTGCCGGACCACGTCGCGGTCCGTAAGATAGACGAAGGAGATGCCATCGATGTCCCTTAGGATCTCCGTCACCTGCTGCAGGCCGGAGTAGGTGCCCGCAGGCAGGTCGACCTGCGTAACGTCGCCCGTCACCACCGCCCTCGCGCCGAAGCCGAGCCTGGTGAGGAACATCTTCATCTGCTCCGGCGTAGTATTCTGCGCTTCATCTAAGATCACGAAGGAATCGTCCAGGGTCCGACCTCGCATATAAGCCAGGGGCGCTACTTCGATAAGCCCCTTAGCCATGTACCTCTCGAAGGTCTGGACGTTCAACATATCGAACAGGGCGTCGTAGAGCGGCCTCAGGTAGGGGTCGACCTTCTCCTGCAGGTCGCCGGGCAGGAACCCCAGCTTCTCGCCGGCCTCCACCGCCGGCCTGGTGAGGATGATCCGGTTGACCTCCTTGGCCTTAAAGAGGGATATGGCCATGGCCATGGCCAGATAGGTCTTCCCCGTGCCGGCGGGGCCGATGCAGAAGACCAGGCTGTCCCTCCTCATGGCCTCCACGTACTTCTTCTGCCCCAGGGTCTTGGGCTTTATCTCCTTACCCCGTGCAGTCACCAGCAGGACGTCGGAGGAAAGGCCCAGAAGCTTATCAACCTCTCCCGTACGGGCGAGGTCGATGGCGTAACGCACCTCCTGGCTTGTGAGGACCCTGCCGTCTACAGTGAGCTCCTTGAGCCTCTCAATCAGGGAAGCGGCCTTGTCCACATCACGAGCAGCGCCCCTGATCAGCAACTGGCCGTCTTCCAGAAAGGTCTGCACGGCGAAGCTGCTCTCGATGGCCTTGAGATGGCGGTCATGCCTCCCAAAGAGCCTGTACGCCTGTTCGTTGTCCGTTATCTCTACTCGCCTCTCCTGCAATCGCCACCTGCCCCCTGCATCGTAGGTATGAACCGGCGGAAGGGCTCTTCCGCCGGCCGTAACGCATATCAATTCCGTCCCGCCCCCCCTTGCTCCTGTCCCGAGGGCGAGGGTACGAATCGCCCAATATCCTGTTCCGCTTCCAGTATTACCTCCACACCTACAAAACCCTCCCCGGCCTGGACCACGGCCTCGCGCACGGCGAGGACCCTGGCGTGGGGAGGCAACTCCATTAAGAGCCGGTCGGTGGCCCGCCTCACGGCCACCCTCTCGGCCTCATCGACGGTGAATTCCTGGTGCACCTCGACCAGCTCGAAATACGTTTCCCTGATAAGTTCGACGGGCAGGTTTATATTCCTCCACGACACCAGCCCGGTCCGCTCTACCTTGACCTCGTAGAGTTTAAAAGGGATTTTCTTCCTACCCCTGATTATTATCTCATTATCGCCGATTTTTATCAACGTCCGATCAAAGGTCCGGCCGGTGCGGAGCTTGACTTCCTCCTGGACCCGCACCTCCTCGTAGGCCCTGTGCCAGACCCGTGCCCGCACTATCCCCCGGGCCCGGACATAGGGGCCCGCCTCCCCCTCCTCGCCGCCCTCTAGCAGCCTGCCGGTGATGAGGACGTCGCCCTGGACCACTGTATCTCCCTCCGAGACGAGCGCCCTGCCGTTGAAGACCAGGACGCGGGTCACCACGCCATCAGCGGTGGCCACGATATCCCCCGGCGTCACGTCAGGCGCCGCTTCGGGAGGTAGAACCCGCTCGGCGACCTCGATGACGGCCGTGGTTCCCCGGAACTCCACTGCAGCCCAGCCTAGGCGGCGGATGGCGAGGAGGATCTGCTCCTCCACCCGTTTGGGGTCCACCTCGGACTTGTATGCTCCCGGGTAAAGGCCGGCCCGCCTGGCAGCCTCCAGGATCGCCTCTTCGGGCACCTCCTCGTTACCGTGGACCTCCACCTGCCAGATGAAGCAGGTCATGAGATAGAGGGCCGCCAAACACATGAGGGCGCCCACCAAGAGGCCCTTGCGCCTCTTAAGCCTCGCTAGGACGAAGGGCAGTCCCCGCCTCTCCAGGATCCTCACCCTGGAGGCCGTCGCTCGGGCCACCGGGCGGATCTGAAAAAAGCCCCCGATCCCGATGTTCGCCTGCATCCGGTCGCCGTCCTTCACGATGTTCCAGAGGTGTATGCCCCGCTGGACGCAGAGGTTTAGGAACCTCTCCGGGGTGTAACCCTGGACGGTGATACGGAGATGGCCTGTCAGGTAATACCAGAGGCTGTACAGGGCCATTTCAATCCCCTTCAGCGGCAGAACTCCACCCGGCGGAACCGTCCCGTTATGGTTATCTCCTCCTGGTAGACGAAGCCGATCATGAGCTCCTCGCCCGTCAGCACCAGGTGGCCCTCGCTGACGGCGATGACCACCCGCTCAGAGCTGTACTCCACTATCCCCCGATGGTTCTCCACGCTCATCTGAAGGTCTCCCACCATGGTGATCTTGGGGAGATCCAGCAC
>DFND01000048.1:0-24420 GCA_002375895.1 Firmicutes bacterium UBA3576 | reverse complement strand
TCATCGGGGGCCCTCCTCTCCCGTTAAGCTTATGGTGGGGCGACGGCATTTATGACGGGGAGTCCTCGGCTGGGGGAGGGAGGCCGAAGGCCAAAAAAAATTAACCCGGGGCGATCCGCCCCGGGCGACAATTCTCTCCTATGACAGTAGCTCCTCAAGGCTGACGTAGGGGTAGCCGAGGTCCCTGGCCACAGCCTCGTATACCACCTGGCCGTGGGCGACGTTCACGCCCTTGGCCAGCGCCGGGTCCTCGGATACCGCCCTCTGCCAGCCCTTGTCGGCCAGCATCAGGGCATAGGGCAGGGTGGCGTTGGTGAGCGCGTAGGTCGAGGTCCGGGCCACCGCCCCGGGCATGTTAGCGACGCAGTAGTGGATGACGCCGTCCACTACGAAGATGGGGTCGGCGTGGGTGGTGGGCCGCGAAGTCTCCACACAGCCCCCCTGATCGATGGCCACGTCGACGATGACCGAGCCCGGCTGCATGTCCTTCAGCATCTCCCGCGTGATCAGCTTGGGGGCCTTGGCTCCGGTCACCAGGACGGCGCCGATGACCAGGTCGGCCTCCCTCACCGCCTCGGTTATGGTGTGCACGCCGGAGGCCAGGGTCTTAACGCGGCCGCCGAAGATGTCGTCCAGATAGCGCAGCCGGTCGAGGTTTATGTCCAGGATGGTGACGTCAGCCCCGAGGCCCACGGCCATCTTGGCCGCGTTGGTCCCCACAGTGCCGCCGCCGACGATGGCGACCTTGCCGGGCAGGGTACCGGGCACGCCGCCCAGGAGCACTCCCCGCCCTCCCATATCCTTCTGCAAACAGCGGGCGCCGACCTGCACGGACAGTCGGCCCGCCACCTCGCTCATGGGCGTCAGGAGGGGCAACGAGCCGTCCTCCAGCTCAATGGTCTCGTAGGCTATGCCGATCACCTTCTGCCTGAGGAGGGCCGCCGTCAGTTCCGGAGCGGGCGCCAGATGTAGGTAGGTATAGAGGATCTGGCCCTCGCGCAAGAGGTCGTACTCGGCCGGCAGCGGCTCCTTGACCTTGATGATCATGTCCGCCCGACCGTAGACGTCCTCAGCCGTGGGAACTATGGTGGCTCCCGCCGCCACGTACTCCTCGTTGGTGATCCCGCTTCCCAGGCCGGCCCCGTCCTCGATGAGGACCTGGTGACCCGCGTCCACCAAGGCCCGCACCCCCGCCGGGACCAGACCTACCCGATATTCGTTGTTCTTGATCTCCTTAGGTGTGCCGACGATCACTGCAACCGCCTCCTAAAGCTGGTGGTGAGAAAACTGGCCCCTAGGAAAGATTGTTCGCCGGCGCACAAGCTCTCTCCTGCCCGCCTGGCCTGTCTGATCCTCCCTCTGTGCGGCCGGAGCTAATCACGGCCCGGCCGCCACGGCCGCAGGGCCCTTGGCGGCCCGAGGACCTCCGAAAGGAGGAAGGCCACGGCCACCCCCTCCTCTGCCTGGAGCAACGATACCACCCGGCGGGCCGGGGTCTTGAGCGCGGGCTTCTCCCGCGCTGGTGACGGCCGCTCTGAAGGAACTATCCTCGGAGGGGCGGGCGCCTCCGGCGGCCGCGGCCTCTCCGGCACCGCTTTCCTCTCCGGCTCGGCGACCTCCCTGCGCTCCGCGCGCAAGGGCTCAGGCGGCCGGCTTCGCTCCTGTCTCCTCCTCCGCAGCTCCCGCAGTGTGCGCTCCGTCGTCGGGTCGCCGGGGCCGAACAGGGGAGGCGAATCCCTGCGGTCCCGGCGGGAGCGGGATGCCGCGGAGAGGAGGACGTAGACTACGATGGCGAGGATGACCAGCCAGTTCAACCCTGATCACCGGCACCGGGCTCTTTGGTCGGGCGCCCCGCCTGGGATAGGGAGTCGCGCATGGCAGTATCGGCCCTGATGTTCTGCATGGCGAAGTAATCCATGACCCCCATCTTGCCCTGTCTCAGGGCCTCGGCCAGCGCCTTGGGCACCTCCGCCTCCGCCTCGACGACCTTGGCCCGCATCTCCTGGACCACGGCCCGCATCTCCTGCTCCCTGGCCACGGCCATGGCGCGCCTCTGCTCGGCCTTGGCCTGAGCGATCTGCTTGTCGGCCTCCGCCCTGTCGGTCTCCAGCTGGGCCCCGATGTTCCGGCCCACATCCACGTCGGCTATGTCGATGGACAGGATCTCGAAGGCCGTCCCGGCGTCAAGCCCCTTCCTCAGCACCGTATGGGATATGCTATCGGGGTTCTCCAGCACCAGCTTGTGGCTCTCAGCTGAACCGATAGTGGACACGATGCCCTCGCCGACCCTAGCGATCACGGTGTCCTCCCCCGCTCCGCCCACCAACCTCTCGATGTTGGCCCTGACGGTTACCCTGGCCTTGGCCTTAACCTCGATGCCGTCCTTGGCCACCGCAGCAACCAGCGGGGTCTCGATGACCCTCGGGTTGACGCTAACCTGGACCGCGTTCAGGACGTCCCGGCCGGCCAGGTCGATGGCCGCGGCCCGTTCGAACTCCAGGGGGATGGCCGCGCGCTGGGCGGCTATCAGGGCGTTGACCACGTTGTCGACGTTCCCGCCGGCCAGGTAGTGAGCCTCCAGCTTGTTCACGCTGACGTCCAGCCCCGCCTTGGTGGCCTTGATGAGGGGGTTGACGATAGCGGCGGGCGGGACCCTCCGCAGCCGCATGCCCACCAGGGTCACCAGCCCGATGCGGACGCCGGCGGCCAGGGCGGAGATCCACAGTCCCACCGGGATGAAACTGAACAGGACCACCACCGCGATGAAAATCAGCGCGATGAAAATGAGCCCCACTAACTGATCGAACAATCCAATCCCTCCTTAGACCGGGTTACGATACCTCTCGCACCACTATCCGGGCGCCTTCCACCTTGACGACCTCGACCTCCGTGTCCGGGGGTATGTAGCCTCCCTCAGTCACCACGTCCACCCTCTCCCCCTCGATGAGCGCCGCACCTGCGGGCCGTAGGGGGGTCACGCTCCTGCCCCGCTTGCCGAGCAGCTCCTCACGCTCCCGGGTGGCCACGTACCCCTGGCCGCCGGTCAGGGCCTCGGCCAGCATGAACCTGAGCAGCACGCCGCGGCGGGCCATGTACCTGGCCAGGAGCACCGTGGACACCACCGTGAGGATCAACGCCACGGACAGCGACCTCACGGCCGCCATGCCCCCTCCGGAGGCCAGGAACACGCTGATCATCATGGCCAGGATCCCGGCCACGCCGAAGACCCCGAACCCGGGCATGAAGATCTCGATGGCCAGCAGCACCATGCCCACCAGGAAGATGGCCACTACCTCGACGCCGGCGAAGCCGGCCACCAGGTGCCCCCCGAAGAACAGGGCCAGGCTGCCGAGGCCCACCAGCCCCGCTATCCCCCAGCCCGGGGTGAACATCTCGATTATCAAGCCCACGAAGCCCAAGGCCAGGAGCAGGGGCGCTACGACGGGGTGGGTCAGGAACCTGGCCACGGTGACCACCGGCGGCTGCCCGAGCTCGATCACGCTGGCCCCTCGGTACCCGGCCTTCGCCAGGACCTCCGCGAGGTCTGGGGCGATGAAGTCGGCCATTCCCACCTCTACGGCCTCGGCCGCGGTCAGGGTGAGCAACTTGCCCCGGCCGACCAGGCCCTCGATCTCCAGGTCGGCGTCGACCATCGCCGCGGCTACCTCCGGGTCGCGACCTCTAGCCTCCGCCGTGGCCCGGAACTCTCCCGCCACCGCGGACACCACCTTCTCTGAGCTGGGGATGGGCTCGGCCGCCCCCAGGGTCGCCCCCGGGGCCATGGCAACGGTCTCACAGGCGAGGGCTATCAGGGCCCCGGCCGACAAAGCCCTCCCCTCAACGAAGGCGACCGTCGGCACGGGCATGGATAGCACCTCGTCGCGGATCCTCTCCGCGGCGTCCAGGAGCCCGCCCGGCGTATCTATCCTCAACACGATCACGGAGGCCCCCGCCGCCACGGCCCTCTCGGAAGCCGTCTCTACGTAAGAGGCCAGCCCCCTGTCAATAGGGCCCTTAATGTCTAGCACGTAAACCTCCCCGCCCGCGGCGACGGCCTCAGACACCAGGAGAACACAAATCAATAAAGCTACGAGAACCCCGACCCTGCTCTTCACCCCGCCTCGCCTCCCCTTCGGTGATGCGGCAAAAAGGCCCGACCGCACGGGGCCGGGCGTCAGCGACTCGAGCCGTTTACTGGCTTTGCAAGAGCTCCCGTACTATTCTGTTTACCTCCTTGCCGTCGGCCCTACCTCGTACCCTGGGCATTATCGCCCCCATCACCTTGCCCATGTCGCGGGGGCCGGAGGCACCCAGCTCGGCGATGACCTCACGGGCGAGCTCCCTTATCTCCCGCTCGTCGAGCTGCTGGGGGAGGTACTCCACGATGACGGCGGCCTCCTGCTCCAGGACCTCCGCCACGTCATCCCGGCCCAGCTCACGATACTCCCGCGCGGCCTCGCGCCTCCTCTTAAGCTCGCCGTGGAGGACGGCGACGACATCGTCGTCCTCAAGCTCCCGGCCGAGCTCGATCTGCTTGTTCTTCAGGGCGGCCAGCGCCATCCTTATAACCGACAGCCTGAGCTTTCCGGCCTCCCTGGCCTTCATGGCCTGCTTCATATCTTCCCTGAGTCTCTCGATAAGTGCCATTGCCTTCCCCTACCTGCGACGACGCTTCCTCCTGGCGGCCTCGGCCTTCTTCTTCCGCTTAACGCTGGGCTTCTCGTAATGCCGGCGTTTCTTGACTTCGGCCAGTATCCCCGCTCTGCGGCATTCGCGCTTGAACCGCCGGAGGGCGCTGTCCATGCTCTCGTCTTTGCCGACCCGAACCTGCGTCACCTTCTCCCTCCTCCCCTGGAGGTGGCACAATCAGCAGCATCGCCTAGCCCGGCGGCCAGGTCATCCTGCGCCCCCCGAGGAGGTGGAAATGTAGGTGGCCCACAGTCTGGCCCCCGTTTGGGCCGCAGTTGACCACCATGCGGTAGCCCTCCTCATCGAGGCCCAGATCGGCGGCTATATCCCTCACCTTTATGATGACTTTAGCCAGCAGGCCCGCGTCCTCATCCCCAGCCTCGGCCAGGGAGGCGATGTGCTTCTTCGGGATCACGAGCACGTGATGAGGGGCCTGCGGGTTGATATCCCTAAAGGCCAGGACTTCATCGTCCTCATATACCTTCTCGCTCGGCACTTCGCCGGCTACGATGCCACAAAAAAGACAGTCAGCCACTCTCATTTCCCCCCTTCGAGGTCAGCCGTTTGTGCCTAAGTTTCCCTCAGATTTATCAGCCTTAATCTCTGTCCTTATTCTCTCTCGAAGGGTGGATTCCTTCAAAGCGGGCTAGCTATCCCTCGGCGTGTAGCTGATCCTCGACCGCAGGCGGTCGCGGTGACGCTCAAGGGCCAGCTCAATCAGCCGGGTGATGAGGTCGCTGTAGGAGAGGCCCGAGGCCTCCCACAGCTTGGGGTACATGCTAATCCTCGTAAAGCCCGGGATGGTGTTGATCTCGTTCACGTAGATCTCGTGGTCGCCCCTGGTGACGAAAAAGTCCACCCTGGCCATCCCGGCGCAGTCGATGGCCCGGAAGGCCTCCAGGGCCAGCTCCTTTACCTCGTTGCGAACCCCCTCGGGAAGTCGCGCCGGGATGATGAGCTCCGACCGGTCGTCGATGTACTTGGCCCGGTAGTCGTAGAACTCGTTACAGGGCACGATCTCGCCGACCTCCGAGGCCTCGGGCTCCTCGTTGCCCAGCACGCTGCACTCCACCTCGTGGATGTCCTCGAGGCCCTCCTCCACGAGGACCTTCCGGTCATAGGCGGCCGCCTCCTGCAGGCCGGCGCGGAGCTCCTCTCGGTTTCGGACCTTGCTTATGCCGACGCTGGAGCCCAAGTTGGCCGGCTTGACGAAGACCGGGTAGTCGAAGGAGGACTCGACCTCCTCCATCACGGCCTCGGGCTCCCTGTCCCACCGGCTGCGGGGAAAGACGGCGTAGCGCACGATGGGCAGGCCACGATGCGCGAAGGCGATCTTCATGAACTCCTTATCCATCCCCACCGCCGAGGCCATAACGCCCGCGCCGACGTAGGGGATGCCGGCCAGGTCCAGGAGGCCCTGCACCGTCCCGTCCTCCCCGTAGGGCCCGTGGAGGACCGGGAACACGACGTCGAGCGGCTGGCTCAGCTGACGGCTCAAGTACCCGGCGGGCTCCACGGGGATGAGCTGCACCTCCTGGCTGCGCGACGGGTCGTGGCTCAGCAGCACCGGGACGCCCTCCTCTACCGTGCCCGACGCCAGGGCCCTCACCGGGTCCTCCGCGACGACCCAGCGCCCCTCCTTGGTGATGCCGATGAGGGTGATATCGAACTTCTCCCGGTCGATGGCGTTGACCACTGAGAGGGCCGACATCAGCGACACCTCGTGCTCCCCCGAACGGCCCCCGAAAAGGATCCCCACCCGCAGCTTCCGCATATCCACGCCTCCTTAAGTTCCGGTAACTAAATTTTATTCTCCCGCCCGGCCCCTCATCCCTCTCCGATCTTGCCCCACGCGCCCTCGGGGGTGGCCCGCGTCAGCGTGACGGGGACGAGGCGGTTCATGAGCTCGTCGCTTCCCCGCAGAAAAACCCTGATGTAATTGCCGGTGAGGCCCTGCAGGAACTCGCCCTCTCTCTCCTCCTCCACCAGGACCTCCAGGCTCTGGCCCAGAAAGCGCCGGTGGAAATCCAGGGCCAGGCGCTCGCCCAGGGCCAGGGCCCGCCGGCTCCGCTCGGCCTTCACCTCGGCTGGCACCTGGTCCGGGAGACGCGCTGCGGGGGTACCCTTGCGCCGGGAGTAGCGGAAGACGTGAAGCCTGCTGAAGGCCATCTCCTCGACGAAGGCCAGGCTGCGCTCGAACTCCTCCTCCGTCTCGCCCGGAAAGCCCACCATGAGGTCGGTGCTGATGGCGATGTCCGGCCGCCCCTCGCGGAGGGCGGCCACCAGACGGCGGAAATCTTCGGTGGTGTAACGGCGGCGCATACGGGCCAAGGTCTCGTCGCAGCCGCTCTGAAGGGGGATGTGCATATGGGGACAGACCCTCTCCAGGGTCGTCACGCAGTCCACCAGCCCCGGAGTTATGTCCATGGGCTCTACGGAGCTCAGCCGTATCCTCTCGATACCCGTGGAGGCGTGGATCCGCCTCACGAGGTCCTCGAGGGATAGGTCGCCGCGGTCCCTACCGTAGGCCCCGAGGTGCACGCCGGTGATGACGACCTCGTGAAAGCCCGCGGCCTCCAGGCGGCGGACCTCCTCGACCACCCGCTCGGGGTCGCGGGACCTGATCCTGCCCCGGGCGTAGGGTACGATGCAGTAGGCGCAGAACTCGTCGCAACCCTCCTGTACCTTGATGGTGGCCCGGGTCCTGCTGCGGCCGGTCACGGGAAGCTCCTCGAACTCCTCCATCCGCCAGACGTCCCCCACGGCCACCAGCGGGTCACGGGAACGGCGGACCTGCTCGACCAACCTGACGATCTCCCCCCGCCGGTCGAGCCCGACCACGAGGTCGACGCCCATCGCGGCGAGCTCAGCGGGCGAGACCTGGGCGTAGCAACCTGCCACCACCCGAAGGGCGGCCGGGTTGGTCCTGGCGGCCCGGCGCAGGAGCTGCCGCGCCTTGGCGTCGCTGCGGTGGGTGACGGTGCAGGTGTTGACCACGTAGACGTCGGCCGGGGAGGAGAAGTCCACCACCTCGTACCCGGCCTCTCTGAAGAGCCCCTCCATGGCCTCGCTATCGTACTGGTTGACTTTGCATCCTAGGGTGGCGAAGGCGACCTTGGGCGACATATCGTCCCACCTCACAGATCCCCCAAGAGGCCCAGCACCAGGGTGAGCGCCACCAGTCCGGCGGTCTCGGTGCGGAGCACACGGGGCCCGAGGGATACGAGCTTGGCCTCGAGGTCCACGGCCATCCTCCTCTCCGCCTCGGAGAACCCGCCCTCGGGGCCGATGAACAGCGACACGCAGCTAGCATCGGCGGGTAGGGCCTCCGACAGGCGGAGGCTGCCCTCCCCCACGGCCGCCATAAGGCGGAGGCCAGGCGCAGTGGCCAGGGCCTCCTGCAGGGGGAGGGGCGCCTCCACGGCCGGGATGGCCAGGCGGCCGCTCTGGCGGGCGGCCTCCCGGGCTATGGAGCGCCAGCGCGCAAGCCGTCGCGCCTGTCGCCCGGCGGGGATATCGACCACCGTGCGAAGGGTCCGCACTGGGATCACCCGGTGCACGCCGATCTCGGTGGCCTTCTGGATCACCAGCTCCATCCGGTCGGCCTTGGGCAGGGCCTGGTAAAGGTGCACCTCGACCCGCGGCTCCACCTGGGGGACCCTTCGCTCTCCCGCCCGGGCCTTCACGGCGTCCTCCAAGACCCGGGTGACTACCGCCGGGTACTCGCCATCACCGGGCACCACGGCCACGATCTCGTCTCCCGGCCGCACCCTCAGCACCCGCACCAGGTGGTGGACGGCGGTGGGGTCGGTTATGTGGACCTCGCCCTTACGTAGGGCGGCGGGGTCGACGAAGACGCGCGTCGCGCTCACCTCAGCTCACCCTTTCCGAAGACCAGGCAAGCCCACCCGCCGGACCTCGTCTCCTCCCGATGCCGAAAGCCCACGGCCTTCACGTGGCGAAGGACTGCCGGCACCTTGCTGTCTATGATCCCGGAGGCTATGAACAGCCCTCGGCCGGCCAGGACCCTGTGAACGGCGGGGGCTATGGCGCAGATCACCTCGGGGATGATGTTCGCCACTACTATACCATACCCAGAGGGGCAGAGGGCCACGACCTCTTCCTCCCTCTCCTCGAGCCCGCCGTGCAACACCCGCACGGAGACCTGGTTCCTGCGGACGTTCTCCTCGGCCACCCGGACGGCCACGGGGTCGATGTCCAACGCCACCACCGGCCTGGCGCCGAGCTTCGCGGCGGCCACAGCCAGGATGCCCGAGCCGCAGCCCACGTCGAGGACCCCCGCTCCCGGCCTGACCTCCCTATCCAGCCCCTCCAGGCACATCCTGGTGGTGGGGTGGTCTCCGGTCCCGAAGGCCATGCCGGGATCCATGGCCACCGCGGTCCTCTCGCCGCGGTAGTCCTCCCAGGCCGGCACCACTACCAGGCGTCTGCCGACCTCTATGGGGCGGTAGTAACGCCGCCAGGCCGTGGCCCAGTCCTCCTCGCTCACGGGCGTGAGCGTGAGGGACGGAACCGAGTCCAAGAGGCCCGCCGCTCGCAGGCGGCCGAGGCCCTCGCGGACCCGCCGCTCGAGCTCCTCGGCCGTCTCCGTGAGGGGCAGATAGGCGGTCACCGTCTCCTCGTCGCCCTGGCCGCTGAGCTGGTAGCCATGGGCCCCCAGGTCCATCAGGATGAGCCCCAGGGGGTCGGCGGCAGCCCTCGGAACCTTGACCTCGACCTGCGTCCACCTCACTCTATCACCTCAAACAGGAAACCGGCGGCAGCGCCCGCCGGTCAACCTCCAAAGGCGTCCCTCATTCGTCTGAAGAAACCCTTTTTCCCCTCGACAGCCTCTCCCCGCAGCTCGGCAAGCTTCTCCAGGAGCCGTCTCTCCTCCTCCGTGAGGTTCGTGGGGGTCACTACCTTGACCTTCACGTACTGGTCTCCCCTGCCGTACCCGCGGAGGTGGGGGATCCCCTTTCCCCGGAGGCGGAAGGTGGCGCCAGACTGCGTGCCCTCCGGTATCTTCAGCTCGGCCTTGCCTTCCAGCGTGGGCACCTCGATGGTCGTCCCCAGGGCGGCCTGGGCCATCCCCACCTCGGCCTCGTACAACACGTCATCGCCCCGCCGCTTGAAAAGGGGGTGGGGCCTCACGGTTATGACCACGTGGAGGTCGCCCGGCGGGCCGCCGTAATCGCCCGGCTCGCCCGCTCCCCTGATGCGGAGGCGCGCGCCGGTGTCCACGCCGGCGGGTATCTTTATCTCCACCTTGCGACGCCGCCTCACCTTGCCTCGGCCCATACACTCCGGGCAGGGGGACTCGATTATCGTCCCCCGCCCGGCGCAGCGGCGGCAGGTCTGGACGGTCACGAACTGGCCGAGCGGGGTGGCTCGCGCGGTCCGCTCCTCTCCCGTGCCGCCGCACACGGGGCAGGTGACCGGCGCGGTCCCCGGCCTGGCCCCGCTGCCGCCGCAGGTGGGGCAGTCCTCCACCCGCGCGATCTCGATCTCCTTCTCGGCCCCGAAGGCGGCCTCTTCGAAGTCCACGACCAGCTCGTACTGGAGGTCGGCGCCCCTCCTTGGCCCGGACCGCCTCTGACGCATGCCGCCGCCGAAGAAGCTGTCGAAGATATCCTCTATGTCTATGCCGAAGTCCCCGAAGCCCTCGAAGCCGGCGCCCTGCCCGGCCGTACCGCCGCCGAGGCCCGCGTGCCCATACTGGTCGTAGATCCGCCGTTTCTCGGGGTCTTTGAGGACCTCGTACGCCTCGTGGACCTCCTTGAACTTCCGCTCGGCCTCCGGATCGTCGGGGTTGGCGTCCGGATGGTATTTCCGGGCCAGCTTGCGGTAGGCCCGCTTTATCTCGGCCTCGGAGGCGTCGCGCGAGACGCCCAGGACCTCGTAATAATCCCTCTTGGTCAAGCCGAACCCACCTCGGGGTCTTTATTCGTCCTTCACCTTGTAATCGGCGTCCATCACGTTCTCGTCGTCGCCCTTCTTGTCACCGCCGGCCTCGTCCCCGGCCTTCTTCCCCGTCTTGGCGTAGATGTCGGCGCTCAGCTGGTAGAGGGCCTCCTGGAGCCTCTCGGTGGCCTCCCTCATCCTGTTGGTGTCGTCCGACTCCAGGGCCTTCTTGACCTCGTCTATGGCCGAGCGCACCTTCTCTACGAGGTCGCCGGCGGCCTTGTCGCCGAGCTCCTTCAGGGTCTTCTCGGCGTTGTACACGGCGGCGTCGGCGTTATTGCGGACCTCCACCGCCTCCCGCTTCTTCTCGTCCTCCTCGGCGTACTTCTCCGCCTCCTCGATCATCCTCTGTATCTCCTTCTCGTCGAGGCCGCTGGAGGACTTGATGGTGATCTTCTGCTCCTTCCCCGTCCCCAGGTCCTTGGCCGAGACGTTGACGATCCCGTTGACGTCTATGTTAAAGGTGACCTCGATCTGAGGCACGCCCCGTGGGGCCGGGGGTATGCCGTCCAGGATGAACCGGCCCAGCGTCTTATTGTCCCGGGCCATGGGCCTCTCGCCCTGCAGGACGTGGATCTCCACCTGGGTCTGGTTGTCGGCCGCCGTGCTGAAGATCTGGCTCTTGGAGGTGGGTATGGTGGTGTTCCTCTCGATGAGCTTGGTGAAGACCCCGCCCAGGGTCTCGATGCCCAGTGAGAGCGGCGTCACGTCGAGCAGCAGCACGTCCTTGACCTCACCGGCCAGTACACCGGCCTGGATGGCCGCGCCCATGGCCACGACCTCGTCGGGGTTGATGCCCTTGTAGGGCTCCTGGCCCAAGAGCTCGGTAACGGCCCTCTGGACGGCGGGGATCCGGGTGGAGCCTCCCACCAGGATCACCTTGTCTATGTCCGACGGGGACAGGCCGGCGTCGGCCAGGGCCGTCCTGGTGGGCCCCATGGTCATCTCGATGAGGTCCGCCGTGAGCTCCTCGAACTTGGCCCGGGTCAGCGTCATGTCCAGGTGCTTCGGGCCGTTCTCGTCGGCCGTGATGAAGGGCAGGTTGATGGTGGTGGACATGGTGCTCGAGAGCTCGACCTTGGCCTTCTCCGCGGCCTCGGTGAGCCGCTGCAGGGCCATGCGGTCCTTGCGCAGGTCGATGCCGTGCTCCTTCTTGAACTCCTCGGCGAGGTAATCGATTATCCTACGGTCGAAATCGTCGCCGCCCAGGCGGTTGTTGCCGCTGGTGGCCTTAACCTCGAAGACCCCATCGCCGATCTCGAGGATGGAGACGTCGAAGGTCCCTCCACCCAGGTCGAAGACCAGGATGGTTTGCTCCTCCTCCTTGTCGAGGCCGTAGGCCAGGGCGGCGGCGGTGGGCTCGTTGATAATCCGCAGCACCTCCAGCCCCGCTATCTTCCCGGCGTCCTTGGTGGCCTGTCTCTGGCTGTCGGTGAAGTAGGCGGGGACGGTGATGACCGCCTGCTCTATCCTCTCGCCCAGGTACTCCTCGGCGTCCCTCTTGAGCTTCTGCAGGATCATGGCCGAGATCTCCTGGGGAGTGTATTCTTTGCCGTCGATGTTGACCTTGTAATCCGAGCCCATGTGGCGCTTGATGGACATTATGGTCTTCTGGGGGTTGGTCACCGCCTGGCGCTTGGCGAGCTGGCCCACCAACCTCTCATGCCCCTTGAAGGCCACCACGCTGGGCGTGGTCCTGCTGCCCTCGGCGTTGGGGATGATGGTGGGCTGGCCGCCCTCGAGGTAGGCGATGACGGAGTTGGTCGTGCCCAGATCTATGCCGACTACCTTGCCCATGCTCTACCCCTCCTTCCGGTCCTCGTCCGCGGGACGTGCGGCCACCTCCACCATGGCCGGCCGCAGCACCCTCTCCTTGTATACATACCCCTTGCGGAGGACACGCACTACGGTGTTCTCCGGGTGCTCCTCGGTCTCGACCCGGCTCACAGCCTCGTGGTACCTCGGGTCGAATTCAGCGCCCTCGGCCTCGATGGGCCTCACCCCAAGCGACTCCAGGGTCCTCTTAAGCTGGTCACAAACCATGAGAACGCCCTGGTACAGCGAGCCGTCCTCGCCAGCCTCCAGGGCCATTTCGAGGTGGTCCAGGGTGGGCAGGAACTCCTGGAGGACCTCCGCGATGGCCGCGTCAATGACCCTCTGCCTCTCGGCGAGGGTCCGCTTGCGATAGTTCTCGAAATCAGCCTGCAACCTCTGCAGAGCGGCCAGATATTCATCGGCCTTAGCGGCCTTGGCCGCGAGCTCCTCGATGTCCGGTTCCCGTCCCTCCTCTACCTCGGCCAGAGCTTCTTCCTCTTCGCCACAAGTCGCCTTGCGCTCCTCGTTCAATTCCCATCACCGCCTAGAAATCCATTTCCTCGAGCGGATCCTCGGTCGCGGCCGGGTCTCCTCCCTCGTCCTTCTTCTTGATGATGGTATCAATCCTCAGGATGGCCTCGGCGATCTCGCCGGCGGCCTTGAGGGCGTGAACCTTGACCAGGGTGGGGTCCACGACCCCCATGCTCATCATGTCGGCTATCTCCCCCGTATCACAGTCTATGGCCAGGGAGTCGGAGTCGCCTTCGGCCTGGGCGGCCATGACGTCCCCGACCTTCTCCAGGGGGTTGAAGCCGGCGTTGGACACGATCTGGCCCAGGGGCTTCTTCAGGGCCTCGAGAACGCAATCGAGCCCGTAGGCGGCCATCCCGCGCATACCGGCCCGGGCCGACTCGATGTCCCGAGCCACCGCTATCTCTATGGCGCCGCCGCCGGGGACGACGCCGCCCCGTACCGCGGCCTGCACGGCGGCTGCCGCGTCCTTGGCGATGCGCTCGCGCTCGTCCACGACCTCCTCAGTGGAGGCCCCGACCAGCATAGTGGCCATGGGCTTGCCGCGACCGCCCACCAGGCGGAGGTGCTCGAGCTTCTCATCTACGTAGGCCTCGTCCGCCCGGCCTATGTACCCCTCGAGGTCTTTCTTCCGTTTCTTGAGCCCGGTCCTCTTGAGCATCCGGGCGCCGGTGTGCTCGGCGGCCCGTTTGAGCTGGGCCCCGGACACCCGCGGCATCACCAGGACCCCGGCGTCGGTGAGGATCTCCTCGGCGTCGTCGGAGACCCCACCGTCGACGAGGATCAGGTTAACGCCGAGGTCGATCACCTTCTGCAGGCCCTTCTTGAACTCCTCCTTGATCTCCAGGTAGCGGGCGAAGCCGGCCTCGGTGCTGAGGGCCTCCTCCTCTATCTCCTCCGGCTCGAGGTCGTCGTCGATAATGAGGACGCGGACGTCCTCGAGCTTCCTCGGCATGGCGTCGTTGAGGGGCTCCCTGTCGATGATGAGCCCCATGAAGACCTCGTTCTCGGCCCCCTCCTGGGCCACGATGCAATCGGCCAGCTTAAAGGAGGGCTCGCGGAGCTTCTCCTCGCCCACCATGCTCGCGGCCTTCACGGTCAGATCGGCGATGTCGTCGTGTTCCCTACCCGCCACCAGGGCCACCTGGCGTAGGATGGGGTCATCGGCCCCCTTCACGGGCCGCGAGCGAGCCTCCATGGCCTCGATGGCCTGGCGGATGCCCTTACGGACGCCCTCGATGATCCTGGTCACGGGCACGCCGCGCAGGGCCTGGTTAACCCCTTCGGTGAGGAGGGCGCCGGCCATGATGGTGGCCGTGGTGGTGCCGTCTCCGACCTCCTCCTCCTGGGCCCGTGCGGTGTTGATCACCATGCGGGCGGCCGGGTGGTTCACCTCCATCTTGGTGAGGATGGTTATGCCGTCGTTGGTGATGACCACTTCGCCGTAACGGTCTACCAACATGGTATCGAGGCCCTTGCTGCCGATGGTGCCCTCGACCGCGGAGGCGATGGCCCTGACCGCGTTGGCGTTGGTCAGCAGCGCTGCGAACCTCTCGTCGACCTCAGAACCGGACGCTACCTGCTTCACGCTCATCCTTCATCCCCCCAAAAAGGCCTGACGCGGCCGGCGAGGCCGTGTCAGCACGCGAGGTCAAGGACCCTGACCGGGATATACTAGCCTGGGCCCAGGGCTTCACTGAGGGCTCGGGCCACCTGTTCTACCACGGCCACCGCCCTGGCGTACCTCATACGCTTGGGCCCCAGCACCCCGATCCTGCCTATGGGCTGCCCGGCCACCCGGTAGCTGGCCGTGACCACGCTACAGTCCTGCATCTCCTTGATCTGAATCTCCTTGCCGATGGTTATCGTGATCTCCGAGCTCCGCGGCGGGCCCAGAAGCTCATGGACCAGCCTGGTCTGCTCCAGGACCCCCAGGACCATCTTAACCTTCTCGACGTCGCGGAATTCGGGCTGGTTCAAGATGTTGGTGGTGCCTCCGGTGTAAACCCGCTCCCCCTCCTCCGCGCCCTCGAGGCTCGATTGAAGCGACCCCAGCAGTTCCTCTACCACGCTGCGAAAGGCGGAGAGCTCTCGGTACAGCCGGCGTATCAGCCCGCGACCCAGGTCCTCGAGCCTCTGGCCCTGCAGCCCCTCGTTAATGACGCCTATAACCCTCTCTCTCTCCTCTGGGGACATCGGCGGCAGGTTCACCGTCAGGTGCCCGACGAACCCCGTCTCCGTGGCCGTGAGTATGACCGCCTTGTCGGTGCCCAAGGGCACCATCTGCACAAACCGCAGGCCGGTCTGCGATAGGCCGGGGCCCAGGACCACCGAGATGTAGTCCGTGGACTCAGACAGGACGCGGGCCGTCTGCTGGATGATGGTCTCCATCTCCCGATACCGCTGGCGGTAAAAGGCCCTTATCCGCTCGACCTCTTCCGAGGTGAGCCGCTTCATGGGCATCAGGGTATCGACGTAATAGCGGTATCCCTTGTCTGAAGGCACCCTGCCGGCGGAAGTGTGGGGCTGTTCGAGATAGCCGAGCTCCTCCAGATCGGCCATCTCGTTGCGGATGGTGGCGGGGCTCACGCCCAGCCGGTACTTCCTGGCGATGGTGCGGGAGCCCACGGGCTCCGCCGTCGCCACATAGCTGTCTATGATGGCCTCTAAGACCCTTCTCTTCCTCTCCGTAAGAGTCATCGGACCACCTCATTTTTTAGCACTCTAGGGCGGAGAGTGCTAAGTCAATTTAAAAATAACACCGGGGCGACTATTTGTCAAGGTTGCCAGATCCCCACGCTCCGGCCTCAGCCGCCCTCTGCCGACGGCCGGCGGGGCTCGAGCAGGCGTACGAAAACCTGATTCGCGACCGCAAGGGCCCTCTCCGTGAGGCGGAGCCTCCCCTCCCCGTAGGCCAGCAGCCCCTGGGATACCAGATGCTCGAGTTCCTCCGCATAGAACCGCTCGATGGGCCAACCGAACCTCTCGCGGAAGCGCACGAGGTCGATACCGCGGATAAGCCTCAGACCCATGAAGACGGTCTCGGCCACGCATTCCTCTACCGAAAGCTCCGTACGCCCAGCCGCTACGCCAGGTGATTGAGCGTAGTCGTTCAAATCGGGAGGATTATGCCAGCGTGCCGCCTGCGGGCCCAAAGGCCTGTGGGAGTGCGCCCCGGCTCCAAGGCCGAGGTAGGCCTCGCTCTCCCAATAGATGATGTTGTGAGCGCAGGCCCTCCCCTCCCTGGCGAAGTTGGAGATCTCGTAGTGCTCGTAGCCCGCCTCCCGCAGGATTTCCCTGGCGAGGTGGTACATCTCCGCCGCCCTGTCATCGCATGTCTCATCCCGGTAGGCCTCGAAGGGGGTCCCCTCCTCTATCTCCAGGGCATAGCAGGACACGTGTTCGGGGGCTAGCTCGACCACTTCCTCCAGCGTGGCCTTCCAAGAGGACAGGGTCTGACCGGGGATGTTGAAGATGAGGTCGAGGTTGATGTTGGCAAAGCCCGCTCCTCTGGCCAGGCAGAAGGCCTCCAGCGCCCCCGCACGGTCGTGGACCCTGCCGAGGGTCTGGAGGAGACGATCGTCGAGGCTTTGAAAGCCCAGGCTCAGGCGGTTCACGCCAGCTTCCAGCAACGCCGTGAGCGACCTCTCGTCCACCGTGCCGGGGTTGGCCTCGACCGTCACCTCAACCCCATCCCATCGAAAGAGGTCCCAAAGCCCCCTGATCAGACGCGGCAGCAACGGGCCCAGGGCCGTGGGGGTGCCGCCGCCGAAGTACACGGAGGCCACACCCTCGGACCACTCGGGGAGGTGAGACCGCGCCTCCTCCAGCAGAGCTTCTAAGTACCTGGCGGGGTCAAGCGGGGCGTCGCCTAGCGGATAGGACACGAAGGCACAGTAGGGGCATTTGGCCTGACAATAGGGGATGTGGACGTAAAGGCCGAAGCTCATCTCACCTTCAACACCGCCATGAAGGCCTCCTGGGGTATGTCCACGTTGCCCACCTGTTTCATACGCCTCTTCCCCTCCTTCTGACGCTCGAGGAGCTTCCGCTTTCTAGTGACGTCGCCGCCGTAGCACTTGGCCAGGACGTCCTTCTTCAGGGCCTTGACCGTCTCTCGCGCTATGATCTTGCCGCCGACGGCGGCCTGGAGGGGTATGTCGAAGAGGTGCCTGGGGATCATCTCCCGCAGCTTCTCCACCAAGGCCCGGCCACGGGCCTGGGCGGCGCTGCGGTGGACGATGACCGACAGGGCGTCCACCGGCTCCCCGTTCACCAGTACATCGAGCTTCACCAGATCTGACGGTCGGTAGCCCGAGAACTCGTAGTCAAGGGAGGCGTAGCCGCGGCTGCGGGACTTCAACAGGTCGAAAAAGTCGTACATTATCTCCGCCAGGGGAAGACCGTAGATCAGCCGGACCCTCTTCTGATCCAGGTACTCCATGTCCTTGAACTCCCCGCGCCGGGACTGACAGAGCTCCATGACGGCCCCCACGTACTCCTCGGGGGTCATCAAGGTCGCAGTGACGAAGGGCTCCTCAATTTGCTGCCTACGGCTGGGATCCGGGAGATCGGCCGGGTTCTGCACGAAGGTGACGCTCCCGTCGGTCAGGGTGACCTTGTAGACCACGTTGGGGGCGGTGGTGACCAGCTCGAGCCCGTATTCCCTCTCCAACCGCTCCTGTACTATCTCCATATGCAGGAGGCCGAGGAAACCACACCGGAAGCCGAAGCCCAGGGCTTCCGAGGTCTCGGGCTCGAAGCTCAGCGCAGCGTCGTTGAGCTGTAGTTTCTCCAGGGCCTCCCTCAGCGCGGAGTGGTCGCTGTTGTCCGCAGGATACAGGCCGCAGTAGACCATGGGCTTGACCTTACGGTATCCCGGCAGGGGCTCGGCCGCCGGCCGGGAGTCGTCGGTAATGGTGTCCCCCACCCGCGAATCGCCCACTCGCCTTATGTGGGCGGCCACGAACCCCACCTCCCCCGGACTCAGGGACCCTGTGGGCACGGGATCGGGCCGAAAGACGCCCACCTCTTCGACTTCGAAGCTCCTGCCGGTGGACATCATCCTGATCCTCATCCCGGGCCTCAGGGTGCCCTCCATGACCCTGACGTAGGCGATGACGCCGCGGTAGGAATCGAAGTGGGAGTCGAAGATCAGGGCCCGGAGGGGGTCCTCAGGCCTCCCCCGCGGCGGCGGTATCCGCTGTACTATCGCCTCCAGGACCTCTTCCACGCCCGCGCCGGTCTTCGCCGAGGTCAGGATCGCCCCGTCCGGGTCAATGCCCAGCTCCGCCAGCTCGGCCTTCACGGCATCGGGGTCGGCGCTGGGCAGGTCGATCTTGTTGATCACCGGTATGACCTTGAGGTCGTGGTCCAGAGCCAGGAAGAGGTTCGCCAGGGTCTGGGCCTCCACCCCCTGCGCGGCGTCGATGAGCAGCAGGGCCCCCTCGCAGGCCGCCAGGCTCCGCGAGACCTCATAAGCGAAGTCCACGTGGCCCGGCGTATCGATGAGGTTGAGGACGTAGCTTCTTCCGTCCCGGCCCCTGTAGTCGAGCCTGGTGGCCTTGGCCTTGATGGTGATGCCACGTTCCCTCTCGAGGTCCATCTGGTCGAGGACCTGCTCCGTCATCTCGCGGGCGTCCAGGGCGCCCGTGGCCTCCAGCAGACGGTCGGCGAGGGTGGACTTGCCGTGGTCGATGTGGGCTATGATGCAGAAGTTCCTGATGTATTGCGTATCCACGTCGATTCCCACTCCAAGGGCGGACCCCGGCCAGCAGGGCCGGGGAAGTCTACGGGATATTATATCACCGATTGGGGGTCGCTGCACTAGCGGGGGCAGCGAGCACCAGGACCGCCGCTCCCTTTATGACGCTTCCCTTCACATCTCGTAGGGCCTGGTTCGCTTCTTCGAAGGGATACAATACCGTATGCGCCCGCAGGGGGATCTCGCCGGCGACCTCCATGAACTCGACCGCATCCCGTCTGGTCACGTTGGCAACGGAGCGCAGGGTCCGCTCCCTGTAGAGGAGGGAATAGGGGATGGAGGGGATGTCGGTCATGTAGATGGCGTTCAGGGCCACGGTGCCCCCGGGCCGTACGGCCCGCAGCGCGTGGGGCACGATCCAGCCCGCCGGCGCGAAGGTGATGGCCCTGTCGGCCTGCAGGGGGATGTCCTGCCCGGGCGGGCCGGCCCAGAGGGCCCCGAGCTCCAGGGCGTGTCGTTGGTGCTCCTCGCTGCGCGTGTACACCACGACCTCACAGCCCCAGTGGCGCGCTACCTGCAGCACGAGATGGGCCGAGGCGCCAAAGCCGAAGAGGGCCAGACGTTCGCCCGGCTGGAGCTCGCTCAGCCTGAGCGAACGGTAGCCGATTATGCCGGCACACAGTAAGGGGGCGGCCTCGTGGTCGTCGAATACCGCCGGAATCGGGACCGTGTAGCGGGCGGGAACCACGATCTTCTCGGCGTAACCCCCGTTCGCGTGAAGGCCCGTGAAACGAGGGCTCTCGCACAGGTTCTCGTCGCCGCGACGACACGGCTCGCACTCTCCGCAGGCCTCGTGGAGCCAGTACACGCCGCGCCGCTCGCCGATGGTGATCCCCTCTACCCCCGGGCCGACCTCGTCCACTACGCCGACGACCTCGTGGCCGGGGATCACCGGAAGGCGCGGGGGCTCGAGCTCCCCCTCGACCGTATGGAGGTCGGTATGACACACCCCGCAGGCGCGGACGGAGAGCCGGATCTCTCCCGGACCCGGCTGGGGGTCCTCGACTTCCACATACTCCAGCGGGTCGCCCTCCTCCAGGCGGCAGGGCTCCCTCAGTAACCACGCACGCAGGGAAATCACCTCCTTGGTGACAGGGTACTCCTGCAGAGGTGCTTGTCCACAGTGAGCCCCGTCTGTTATGTTCTTATACGTCGGTTATCTCTTTCCTTCGTGGCCCTCGTCGGTGACTAAGGGGACGAAGAGGCGGTGTCCCATGGCTTCCACCACTAGTCCCAGTCCTGGGACCCTCTCGAGGGCGAATACAGGGTCGGGTTGTTGTCCTGTGATGCTCGCCAGGCCCCTCTCCGCCATGCTCAGGCCGGCCACCACCATCACCACTAAGAGCAGCAGGCAGGCCAGGATCGTAAGGGCCTCCTTCAGACTGGATAAGACGTTCACCTTACTCTCCCTCCAGGGTCGTCGGGTCGTAGGGGGGAAGGAGGTTCTCCTCCACCATTGTCGCCAGCACGTCGGCCAGCATCTGGGCCGACCTCAGCGCCTCTTCCAGGGTGTTCTCCGGGCCGCCGATCTCAATAAGGAGCGCCCCCGGGAACAGGTGCTGGTTGTACCGGAAATCGTACCTGGGGAAGATGCCGCGGTACAGCCCGGGATACTTCTCCTCCATGACCCTGGCCATCCACCTAGCGAAGGCGTAGTTCTGCTCCCAGTTGGGGTGCGGGAGGTTGCGGTCGCCGCCGAGGACGATGAGGATGCGGGCCACCTCTTGCCCGTTGACGTTCACGGTAGTGATCTCCCGCTCCACGCCGTCCCGGTGGATATCGAGGAGAACCCGTATGGTGGGATATCTCTCGAGTAAGAGCTTGGCCGTGGCCTCGCTTCGTTCGTAGGCCCCCAACCTCACGACCCCGCTGCCCTGCCAGTCGTGATTGCTAGTAGCCTGCGCCGCCCCGATGCCGTACTTCTCGTGCAGGACCCGGGCGAGCTCCTCCCCGACGCGTACGATGTTGATCGAGGGGTCGGGGTAGAAGGCGTCCAGCATCTCCAGTCCATCTCCGCCTGGCATGTCCGGTAGGAAGGCCTCCGAGTTGTGGGTGTGATAGATGCCGACAATTACCTGGGACTTGTCGGCCACGGGCTTCCCGATGGGAACATCTGCGCGGAATTCGGGCATGGGTATTTCCAGCACGTCCTCGGGGGGTGGCGTGGGCTCCTCACCGGCTGGCGGATGATGCTCCTCACCCACCTGAGAGATATCGGCTATCTTGACCTCCGAGACCCACGGGTACCGGTAATGACGCAACATGGGTATCTGGCTTGACAGGAGGGTGAAAGGCTTGGATAGGTGCACGTTGGTCAGCGCGAAGATGAACCTGTGGGCCAGGCTGTTCTCTACGGGCGGAGAAGGAGAGGCCACGGTCATGAGCCTAAGCCCTGGTATGGTCATGTGCAGCACGTCCCGGTAGGTTAAATTGAGCCGGAACAGGCCGAAGAGCTGGACAGCATCAAACCCAGCTTCCGGGGCCGCCCCTTCCAGCGTCCTCGGCGCGAAGACGGGGACGGCCTCGGGCTCACCCGACGGGAAGCGGTACAGCGTGCCCAGCACCACTAACAGCACCAAGGCGTAAGTGGTGAGGATGTACAGGCTTCTCTTCTCCGGGAGCATGCTCACTTCCCCTTCGAGGTCCAGTTGTACAGGTACAATATATTCTCTTGTGGACGAGGATATGTGTTTCAATAGAAAACCCGGCCCTGGGGCCGGGTTACGGTTCTCACTGGTTTTGCTCACCTCAGCTTCGTGGGCACCACCGCGTCAATTATTCCTATGACCAGGGATGCTAACAGGGCACCGATAAGGCTCACCTGCATAGTGGGGACGAAGAACTGGACGCCGTAAATGACTACAGCGGCGGTCAAGAAACCCACCAGACCTCGGCTCTGGGGAGAGACCTTCTCGCCCAAGAACCTCTCTATGACGAACCCGATAGCGGCGATGGCAATGGCGGCTATGAGGGCGTTAATGAAGCCCGCTATGCGGAAGCCGGGTAGGAGAAATCCTACGAATAACAGGACCAGGGCCGAGACGACGAACCGGACGACGGTTCCCAGCATCTTTCCACCCCCTCTGTTTCCTCCATTATCAATAGGTATCTTATCCAGTTTAACGGGGGGTTATGCGGATAAGCTGGTCAGAAGTCTACCAAGCACTAGCGCACGGAAAAGATGACAGCTAATCAAACCCATGCAAGGGGCCTGAGGACGCAGAGCTAACAACGGAAAGGCGCTTGTGGCAAGTTGCGCTGGATGCCAATGGGGGTAACCGCGGTATCTTGGGCGCACCTACTTCGTCAGTGTCGTCGACCACCAATAGTGCAAAAACCCCTGGAGATCGACGACAACCACACCGAACACCGCAAAGCGAGCAGGTTCAATGGTTTCAGCCGATCCGGAAGGCCGAAAAAGCGAACACGCTTGGCCGAAGGGCCATTTTATGTCACCCATCTTTGAGTTGCCAATTATGCTAGAAATATCAAGGGGTTTGGGGTATAATGGAATGGGTTTGTGACCCAGCTATAGGGGATTGAAACTACTTTTCCTGCATAATGCTCTCGTAGCTACCCTCCGGGTTTGTGACCCAGCTATAGGGGATTGAAACTCCTGCCTGGAGGCGCGTGCACCAATTTCGTCACGTCTTGTTTGTGACCCAGCTATAGGGGATTGAAACGCTGTACGTGGGCTCAGCTCTGAGGGCGGTGTGGACGTTTGTGACCCAGCTATAGGGGATTGAAACAAAGATTGAGAACTGCGAAGGGTTGGTCCCTGCAGCGTTTGTGACCCAGCTATAGGGGATTGAAACTCCCCCCTCACAATCATATATCCGCTTGCCCAACAGTTTGTGACCCAGCTATAGGGGATTGAAACAATGGCAGTCCGGGAGAGGGTGTCTGAAATTCCTCGTTTGTGACCCAGCTATAGGGGATTGAAACGATGACTACCTAGACGGACTTCATAATGAAGACCTCGTTTGTGACCCAGCTATAGGGGATTGAAACGCGAGCCCTCGAAGTTGCCCATCCTGAGCTTTCGGTAGTTTGTGACCCAGCTATAGGGGATTGAAACATATCAACCCCAAGACACTTGCCGCGGCTCGCAAGTTTGTGACCCAGCTATAGGGGATTGAAACTCTTGCGGGATACTCCCATTATATCTGCGGCCTTTGTTTGTGACCCAGCTATAGGGGATTGAAACTCTCCTACCATGATATGATGCCAACTGCTGTAATCGTTTGTGACCCAGCTATAGGGGATTGAAACTCCAGCTCCTCGGTGTTCGCTTCGAGGGCTTCATGCGTTTGTGACCCAGCTATAGGGGATTGAAACAAGGCATCTGCGACCGGCGTGATCAGCAAGCTCCGACCGTTTGTGACCCAGCTATAGGGGATTGAAACTAAGACTGCCATCGCCAGAAAGAATCCAAGCAAGCCGGTTTGTGACCCAGCTATAGGGGATTGAAACTTTCCTCCTCCTTTCGTGCGCCGGGTATTTGTAGTCGGTTTGTGACCCAGCTATAGGGGATTGAAACCTGCATAGCCTCCAGCTCAGGCGGCGTCTGGCCTGGTTTGTGACCCAGCTATAGGGGATTGAAACAGCGTAAGAACATTTGATCTGCTACGACGCGCCGGGTTTGTGACCCAGCTATAGGGGATTGAAACCTGTAAGGCTGGCACAGCAGCCGGCGCACCGGCACTTCGTTTGTGACCCAGCTATAGGGGATTGAAACACGGATGGCAAGTGACGCAGTTTCGGAAGGGGTGGCAGGTTTGTGACCCAGCTATAGGGGATTGAAACAGCCTCTGATATCCTCCACTCTTCATCGCCTCCCAGTTTGTGACCCAGCTATAGGGGATTGAAACAACTACTTGAGTCCATGTCTCCTGACTCGCAGCACCGTTTGTGACCCAGCTATAGGGGATTGAAACACGGGGACGATGATGTCTATGACTTCATCATTTCTCGTTTGTGACCCAGCTATAGGGGATTGAAACTTCATCCAAAGGAACCCTATGCTCGACTTTTCCAGGTTTGTGACCCAGCTATAGGGGATTGAAACCCTTTCTTGACCCGCTTGATTCGTATCTCTCTTCCCCGTTTGTGACCCAGCTATAGGGGATTGAAACTTGAGCCTGTTCAGAGGACGGATACTTCGCATTCGTAGTTTGTGACCCAGCTATAGGGGATTGAAACGCTGCTGCTTCTCGGCGTTCTGCCATAGCAGGACTAGGTTTGTGACCCAGCTATAGGGGATTGAAACCCAGCAGTGACCAAGAATGCACTCTCATTGACTATCTCGTTTGTGACCCAGCTATAGGGGATTGAAACCTCCGTCGGGCAACACATCGTTGTACCCGGAGGCATCGTTTGTGACCCAGCTATAGGGGATTGAAACCGAGAGAGCACGCACTTTACGGTGAAGGCGAAGAAGTTTGTGACCCAGCTATAGGGGATTGAAACCACCACCGGGCCCCCACATGTCAACCCCGCACAAAAAGTTTGTGACCCAGCTATAGGGGATTGAAACATTTTTTCATCATCCGCCAGGCAGTCTGCAATGTCGGCGTTTGTGACCCAGCTATAGGGGATTGAAACCGGGTGTGAATTTTATGTCGGTGAAGAAGGCCAGGTTTGTGACCCAGCTATAG
>DFND01000023.1 GCA_002375895.1 Firmicutes bacterium UBA3576 | reverse complement strand
GAGGAGTACGCCGTTACCCTTGAACAGCTGGGTGATCACCTGGGAGACCACGGCCTCGGTCTTGACGTCCACGAAGGGAATGGCCATGGTTATGAGCTCTCGGGGCGGGGCGCCCTTCACCCGCCTCCACACGTCCTCCTTCGCCAACTCAACGACCAGGGGCCTGATCACGTGGTCATCGATCAGGTCCTTGTCGACCAAGCCCTCCGCGGTGATCACCATGGCCCTGAACTCGCGCCTGGGCCCCAACACCAGGGGCCTGAAGACGACGTCCGCACAGTTCTCGAGCAGGCCCCGGAGGGTTCTGACGTCACGGTCCAGGTCGCCCGTAAGCCGTTGGCCTTCCTCGGACGACCCCGCACCGCGCGATATGCCCAATACCTTTTTCAGGAACCTCAGCAACCTCGAGCCCCCCTGCTTGCTAGTTTTGCCCGAAGTGCAAAAAATTTAACGGGAAGGGGAAGGCTCTTAAGACAGGAGAGAGGGATCTGAATGCCCCTTACGCGACGTGAATTTCTCAGGTTGTGTCTGCAGGGCACGGCCGGCTTGAGCCTCGCCAACATCTTCTTACCCCACCTGGCCCAAGCCTTGGGGAACGAGGAGAGGCCGCCGGTCATCTGGATAGAGGCGACCACTTGTACTGGCGACATCCTCTCAGCAATTAACGCCGTGGACCACGACCTGCGTCACCTGCTCTCGAGCGTCATCGACCTCAGGTACCAACAGCTCTTGATGGGCGGGGAAGGGAGTGTGGCCCGAGAGGTGCTCGAACAGGCCATGGACGGAAGGCTCGGTCGCTTCCTCCTCATCGTGGAGGGGACCATCCCCCTCCGGGCGGGCGGTGGCTTCAACGTCATAGCCAGGAGGCCGTCCGGGCACGGCATCACGCCCCTGGAGGCCGTACGCGAGCTCGGCCAGCGGGCCAGCCACGTTCTGGCGGCGGGGGTGTGCGCGTCCTTCGGCGGCCCCTTTGCGGCGAACCCCAACCCGACCCAGAGCGTCCCCCTGCACCAGGTGCTCGACCGGCGGGTGATCAACGTGCCCGGCTGTCCCGTACACCCCGACTGGCTCTGGGGCACGCTCACCCACTGCCTGCTCTACGGGACACCAGACCTCGACAGCTTCTCCCGGCCCACGCTCTTCTTCGGGCAGACGGTTCACGACCTGTGCACGAGACGGCAGTTCTTCGACAACGGCATCTTCGCCTCCGAACTCGGCCAGCCCACTTGCATGTATAAACTCGGCTGCAAGGGGCCGGTGACCTTCGCCGACTGCCCGCGGCGGCAGTGGAACGGGCATCTCAGCTGGCCCGTGGAAGCTAACACTCCGTGCATCGGCTGCACCTCGCCGGAGTTCCCCGACAGGATGACGCCCTTCTACGCCCGCCTGCCGGGGCTGGAACTGCCGGGCGTGAGGGTCTCCACGGCAACCCTCACCAAGCTGGTCGCGGGCGCCACTGCAGCCGGGATCGGCCTCCACCTGGCGGGAAAGGTCCTCACCGGACGTCTAGGACAGACTTATCGGAAGGAGCGCACGCCCACTGAGATACAGGAGATAGTGCGGGTGAAGAAGATCCTGCGGGCCCTCCCGCCCGGATGCGGGACGCGCATCGAGAGCAGGCGGCAGGAGGATCCGCGGTCCGTCACCCTCCGTCACCTGCGGAAGGTCAAGGCCCGCGGGCGGGGCCAGGAGAGCAGGACGCCGAGAAAGCTCGAGGAACGGCCGCCGGAGCAGGGCGACCGGCCGGCTCGCGGGGAAAGGAAGGTCTAAATGGCAAACCGCAAGGTCGTAGTCGGTCCCATGACCCGCGTAAACGGCATGTGGGAGATCCACGTGACCCTCGACGGCCAGAACCGCGTGGTCGAGGCCCGCTCTGCCTCCCCCTTCTGGCGGGGCATGGAGCTGATCCTCCAAAGTCGCGACCCCAGAGACGCGCCCTACCTGACGGAGCGTATTTGCGGCATCTGCTCCAGCGCGCACGGTTACGCGGCCTCCCTGGCGCTTGAAGAGGCGGCGGGCGTGGAGCCGCCGCCCAACGGTATCCTGGTGAGAAACGTGCTCCTGGGGGCCGACTTCCTCCAAAACCACATCCGACATTTCTACTTCCTGCACATGCCGGCCTTCGTGGCCGGGCCGGAACAACCGCCCTTCGCCCCCAGGTTCACAACGGACCTGCGCATACCGCGAAGGGTGAGCGAGACGATATACCAAGGGTACTTCCGCGCCATCGACGAGAGCCGGCGGGCGCATGAGCTCGCCGCCCTCTTCTCGGGGAAGGTGCCCCACGGTCACGGAGTGGTGGCAGGCGGGGCTACCGTTCACCCGGACTCGGAGAAGATCCTGCGGGCCCTCGGCATGGTGAGCAAACTGAGGTCCTTCATCGACGAGCATTACCTGCCCGACGTGGAGAGGATCGCCGAGTACTACCCGGACTACTTCTCCATCGGAGGCGGCACGGAGGGCTTCTTCAGCTTCGGGGCCTTTCCGCAGGCCCCGCACAAGAAAAAGACGGCCATCCCCGGGGGCGTAATGCTGGAGGGCAGACGCGAGGAACTCGACCTATCGGCCATCGAGGAACATGTGCGGTTCTCCTACTACGATCAGGAATCGAGGCAACACCCGGCCAAGGGCACCACCGAGGTCGCCCTGGAGAAGCCCGGCGCCTACACCTTCGTGAAGGCGCCGCGATATAAAGGCAGGGCCCTCGAGACGGGCCCCATCGCCCGCATGTGGTTCGCGGGCCGCTACCGCGAGGAGCCGTCGACCCTCTCCCGCACGGTGGCACGGGCCCTGGAGGCCCGCCTGATCGTGGACCTGATCGAGGAGTGGCTGCTGGCGATGGACCCCTCCTCACCGGTCTTTGAACCCTTCGAGGTGCCGGAGGAAGGCCGCGGGGTGGGGATCCTGGGGGCCATGCGGGGTGCCCTCGGCCACTGGGTCGAGATATCCTCGCGACGTATCGCCCGTTACCAGATCATAACGCCCTCGGCCTGGAATTGTTCTCCCAGCGACGATACGGGCAGACCAAGCCCGGTCGAGGCGGCGCTCCTCGGGGTCCAGGTTCAGAACCCCGAGGAGCCGGTTGAGCTCGGCAGGATAGTGAGGTCCTTTGACCCCTGCCTGTCCTGTGCGACCCATGTCATCAAGGGCGGGCGTCGTCTAACCTCATTCCAGATCATCTAAACAGGAGGCACGTGATGACCCTCAAGCGGAGGACCTACCTGCACCCTCCGATAATCCGCGTCCTGCACTGGGTTCACGTGATGGCCATAATTCCGGCCATAATACTCGGGTTTTACATCACCTATCCCCTTGCCACACCCTGGACCCTCCTGGAGCTCGAACGGATGCTCTTCTGGTCCCTCGTCTTCGTCTACGCCACCTTCGTGGCCAGGATCTACCTGGCCATCGTGTGGGGGGACTGGCGCGACCTCCTCATCAACCGCCAGGACCTCTCCCACCTGCCGGGCTTCCTGAGCTTCGTCTTCTTCCGCCGGCCAGTGCATCCCGCGTACCCGCAGAAATATAATCCCGGGCAGAAGCTGCTCTTCACCACCTGGTTCGCCATCCTGCTGGGCCTGCTGGTCACCGGCTTCATGCTGTACTATCCGGCGGAGACCACCTATCTGGCGAGGCCCCTCGGGGGCCTCCCCTCCGTACGCCTCTATCACTACTTGCTAAGCCTGGCCCTGGCCGCCACGGTTCCCGTGCACATCTACCTCGCCCTCACCGAAGACCTCGGCAAGCTGCTGGCCATGTTCACGGGCTTCGTCGAGAAGGACTACTCGCCGTCGCGCAAGTTCAAAGTCAAGAGGCCGCGCTCCTAGTCCTGCACCTCAGACCACAGACGGTCAATGCGCTCCTTCTCCGTAAGGCGCCTCTTCCGCTCAGCGTCCCAGGCCACGCAGGCGCCGTCGACTATCTTGGTCTCCAAAAGGCCCCTGGCGTTGGGGTTGGACCTGAAGTGCGAGGCGTCCAGGAGGCCGATCTTAATGGCCCTGGTGAGGACCTCGGGATCAGTCCACGGGTCTTCGCTACCCCGCCCCAGCTCGGCCAAGGCCTCCAGGAGCACCTCAACCTCCTCCATCAGCTCGGCCTTCCTCCTCTGTACCCGCGGGTCCAGGGTCAGGTCGGGCACGCCGTACAGACAGTTCCTGATAACTCCCCTGGCTATCTTGCAGCTCTCCATCACATCCTCCGCAGTGGCCGCGTGGTCAGCCTCCGAGAAGCTGACTACGTGAACGATGTGAGGCTTCACCGCCATCTGCAGCAGAACCGACGAGGCGAGTTGCCCCTTGGCCACGTCCATGTCGGCCGGGAAACTGGCCAAGCCGGCCCGGGTCTGTCGGTAGGTGGTGAAGGTTCCGTCATGTAGGGACTCAATGAACTCTATCTTGGCCAACATCTTGGCCAGGTCCATGGCGAAGGAGGTGCCCGGCGGGTTGTTGAACATGTACTGGGCCACATAGTGCCTGACGCCCATGGCCTTGGCGTTATACGCGGCGAGGAAGGCCATCGCCACGGCGATGGTGTCGTGGGCCTCCCGCAGGCTCCAGTGATGGGCCTCGTTCACCTCCACCGGTATACCCTGCTCCCCGTGCCAGCGCATGACCTCCTGGTTCTCCCTGATAGCCTCCGTCAGAGGCCTCTTCCCCCTGCCGTCCAGGTCATTGTACCAGCACAGGGGCACGGCAGACCAGGCGTTATGTATGGTGTCTACCAGCAGGCTGGCCATCTTCAAGAGATCCCTGGTCCCGCTGTAGCACCTGAGCAAGGGGTAGTTCCCGCACCTGCTCGCGCTGTACAACCGCCGGAAGTCGTCGGGGCTCCTGACCGGTACGCCGCCCGCTCCGTCCTGGGAATGGTCCATCTCCTCCGGCCGGAAGAAGCTACCCTGTGCGTTCTGGTCCGGCCCCAAGGAGATGACGTCCAGCACCCCGGCCTCAGCGATCTTCCGGATCCCGGCCACCGTGTCCTCCATGCTGGGCAGCCCGAAATGGTGCCGGATAATCGGGTGGGGGTACTTGGACTCGATTCTGTCCACCAGGTTATCGGGCCAACGTTCCCGTCGGTGCTCCCTCTGCTCGCCACGCAGGTAGGCTATAACTTCATCGACGTTGCTGTGGCCGCTGAAGATGGCTTCGAAGATGCCCGCCCGCTCCGCGACCCTGCACACCGGCAGGGTGCCACCGAAGATGTAACGTCTCCCGCCAAGCCCGGCCTCCTTTATGGCATCGTGCAGTTCCTTGAACAGCCTCTGTGCCGTCTCCGGGGTCAGCCTGTAGCTGATGGCCACGATGTCCGGGTCAGTCTCGATAATGGCCCCGATCAACTCAGGAATGGCGATCGCCGGGCCCAGCATAATAGTACGATATCCCTCATCCTCGGCGAGGCGGAGGAAGTGTACCAGTCCCGCCACATGGACACAATCTCCCAAGGCTGCCGCCAGAATCGTCTTCGTCACCAGGCTCTCACCACCCTCATCTGGATTCCCCGAATCTGACGTACCGCTTGACCTCCTCCACCGACATACCCTCAAGGCCCAAGACGTCCACCGTCCGTCCTAGAGCCCAGTAATCCTCTCCCAGCAGGACGCTGGCCAGCTGGATCACGGCATCTATGGTGGGCGTCTCTACACCGGCCACCTGCCCCATGCTGGAGATCGGCACCAGGCTCATGGGCACATCTTCGAAGATATAGCGGTGGTTGAGGTCAACGGGGGCCCTGATACCCCGATAGCCCTCATGGGCGACTATGGCATCATACAGAGTCTGTCGCTCTACCCCGTAAGCGTCAGCCATCCACCGACGGGCCGACCGCGCCCTGGCCCCGTAGGCCCTGGCCACGGCCACTCGTTCGGCGTCAAGTTGTTCCAGGACCTTGGCCACGGCGGGGGTTATGCCCTCTCGGTAATAGTCGAAATCTCCCCCGGTAGCCTGGATCCTTCCGGCGTTGAGGATCATGGGCGTTGGATGAAAAATAGCGCCGATGTTATCGAAGCTGGTCTCCAACACGTCTGAAGCGGCCACGAACTGCGGTAACGCGCCCTTCAACAGCGCGAGGGCTCGTGCCGTCTTGGTAGCCGGCAACGCAGCCACCGGTACTGCGGATTTGGTTCCGAAGATCTTGGCCGAGGCCTCGCCCGTCCTGCGGCTGGCGAAGAGAAAGGTCTGCGCCTCAGCCACTATCACGTCGGCGCTGTTGCCTCTGGATCGGATAGTGTGGTAGAATTCCAGCGCGCCGCCCGTCCGACCGGGGTTGAGCAGCACCAGCTGCCCGTGGGTCAGGTGCGAGGCACATAATTCCGCGACGCTCAGGTGTCCCGAGGCCGGAACCACGACCATGACCACATCTACCCCATAGAGGGCCCTTTCGATGTCACTGCCGACGTACTCCAACCGACCGAAGCCCTTCGCCGAGCCCTCCAGCTGGATCCCGCCGGCCTCTAAGATCCCCTCCAGCCTGCGCAGGCTGCGGTTGAACAGGTTGACGGTATACCCCCTCACGGCCAGGTAGCCGGCGAGGGCCGTGCCGCCGTGCCCTGCCCCGATTACGGCGAACCTCGTCTTGTGCTGGGCCAAGGACATCCCTCCCATCTCGGTGTCATGGTCTCCCATTCCCAGGCCTCCCATTCCCACGGCGGAGGCCAGGGGAAATCTCTTAAATTATACTGGAAAAGAACGGCGGGAACAAATCGGGCCTCAGCGGAGACGCCGCCTCCCTTTGGACTTGTCCCCGGCGCGGGGCTTAAGAATGCGACGCCTCTCGGGACGGCCTGCTGCGCGGGCCCGTCGCCTCCTCCTGTACGCGCGCCCGGCCGCGAGGAAGGCGAGGAAGATCTCGACCATTACCGGGTCTTCCGGCGCCCTCTCCGGATGAAACTGGAGGCCCATGACGAAACGGTGGCAAGGGCTCTCCACGGCCTCTACGGTACCGTCTGGCGCTCGGGCCGCGACCACGAGACCCTCTCCTAGCCTGGCAACCCGCTGACGATGAAAGCTGTTGACCATTATGCGTTCCCGCTCGCCGGCTATCTCCCACAGCCGCGTCCCGGCGGCAATGGAGATCTCGTGGTAGGGCTTATTGCCGGGCAGATCTCCCTGATGGTGACTCGTCTCGTCTCGGCACCATACGGTTGTGCCACCCATGACCTCGTTTATCATTTGATGGCCCCGGCAGATACCCAGCAGTGGGAGGTCTGCGCTGAGGGCCCACGCCACCAGCAGGGAGTCTTGGGTATAACGGACCGGGTCCTGCTCGCGAAGCCCCTGCCCGCGTGTGGCTCTCGTACGCGTACCCCCCGAGATCAGCAGGCCATCTAGCCGGCTCAAGGCGTTCGCGAGCCCCTCCTGGTCGGAGAAGAAGGGCAGGAGAAGGGGAGTCCCCCCTGCCCTCTCTATGGCGGTGGCGTAGTCCCTAGGCACGAAGAAGAGACCTCGGCCCGGAATGAGGTCATCCCCCTCGCCCACGTCGGCAGCACAGCTTATGCCGATCAGCGGCCGCACCAAGACCCCCTCCCAAGCACCCTATCCACAGGATATCACACTCCCCCACAGCGTTCGGCTCTGGGCGCTCAGTAGAGGTGGCAGGCCACTAAGTGCCCACCTAGATCCCGCAAAGGGGGCGTCTCGTGTTCACAGACCTTGCCCTTCTTCTGGGGACAGCGCGGCGCGAAGCGACAGCCTGGAGGGGGATCGATGGGCGAGGGCACAGTGCCCTCGAGGATAATCCTCTCCCGCCTAGCCTCCCTGTCTACCACCGGTATGGCCGACAGCAGAGCTTGTGTATAGGGATGGAGGGGCCGGTCGAAGAGCTCGCGCGTGGGGGCGACCTCGACCATGTGGCCCAGGTACATCACCGCCACCCTGTCGCTGACATAATAGATCACGCTCAGGTCATGGGCGATGAACAGGTAAGTGAGGTGAAACTCCTCCTGTAGCTCCTCCAGCAGATTTATGATCTGCGCCTGAACCGATACGTCCAGGGAGGAGACCGGTTCGTCGGCCACAATGAACTCAGGGTGCATGGCCAGGGCCCTGGCCAGCCCTATCCTCTGCCGCTGCCCGCCACTGAACTGATGGGGGTAAGAATCGATGTGCCGCTCGTTCAGGCCCACACGGTTCAAAAGCTCGACGATCTCGGCCTCCTGCTGCGACCTGTCGTGCACCCCCCGGTTCCGCAAGGGAATGGTGAGAATCTGTCGCACTGTCTTGCGGGGGTTCAGGGAAGCGTAGGGGTTTTGGAAGACGATCTGGGCCCGGCGACGATACTGGCTGAGGGCCTTCCTGTCGGGGTTGGATATATCCTGACCGTCGAAGACGATCTTGCCCGAAGTAGCCCTATGGAGGTGAAGGATAGTCCGGCCCAGGGTCGTCTTGCCGCATCCACTCTCGCCCACTAGGCCCAGGGTCTCCCCTCTGTTTATCCGCAGGGTCACTCCGTCTACGGCCTTTATCACCTGATCCCGCGCGCCGGCGAGGGTACGGGCGAGGAAGCTGCGCCTGATGTAGAAGTACTTCTTAAGGTCCACGACCTCCAACAAAGGTGCGTTGTTCTCCTTCATCGTCCTCCCCCTCTAGTAGAGCACACACCTGACCAGCCGCCCTCCGCCCACATCCCTGAGCTCGAGCTCATCGTGCTCACACTTGGGAAGGGCGGCGTCGCACCGATCGTAGAAGGCACAGTTGTATTTGAGGTTGGCCAGGTCCGGTACTACGCCGGGTATTGGCTCGAGCTTTCTCTTCTCCCGGGTTATCCGCGGGATCGACCTCAAGAGCCCGCGGGTGTAGGGATGTAGAGGCCGCTGGATCACCTCGTCGGTCGGCCCCCTCTCCACGATCTGACCGGCGTACATCACCACTATCTCCTCGCAGAATTCGGCCGCGACCCCCAGGTCATGGGTGACGAGGATGATACCCGTACCGTGGGTTTCGTTGATCCTCCTGAGCAGGTCCAGTATCTGAGCCTGGATGGTGACGTCTAGGGCCGTAGTCGGCTCATCGGCAAGCAGAAGGCGCGGCTCACAGGCCAGGGCTATAGCTATCAAGGCCCGCTGTTGCATACCGCCGCTGAACTGGTGCGGGTACTCGTGATATCGCGCCTGGGGGCTTGGGATACCCACTTCCTCCATAAGCTGGATGACCTTGTCCCGCTCGGCCTGGAGCCGATACCGCGCGCCCCAGGGCCAGGAGCCGGCCTGCTCGCTCATGATGCCGTGGATCCTCAGCGACTCCCTGATCTGTTCGCCCACCTTGAAAACCGGGTTCAGGGTAGTCATCGGATCCTGGAAGATCATGGCGATCTCCTTGCCCCTGATCCTGCGCATCTCAAGCGGTGACTTCTTGACCAGATCTTCGCCGAAGAAGAGGACCTGGCCCGAGACGATCCTCCCCGGATGCGGGACCAACCTCAATATCGACAACATGGTCACGCTTTTCCCGCACCCTGATTCCCCCACCAGGCCGATTATCTGACCGGGTTCCATGGTGAGATCGACGTCCTTTGCGGCCACGACTTCCCCCTTGCTGGTAGGGAAGACCGTCCGTAACCCCTTTATCTCCAACATATTAACACCTCGTCTACTGGAGCTTTAGCCGTGGGTCGAGGATGTCCCTGAGACCTTCTCCCAACAGGTTTATGCTCAATACCAACAAGGCCAGGGCCAGCCCCGGAAAAGTCGATATCCAGTAGGCCACCAGCAGTTGCACGCGTCCCCCCGCTACCATGGACCCCCAAGCGGGGATCTCCGGCGGGATACCCAACCCCAGGAAGCTCAGGGAGGCCTCCAGGACGATCATGTGTCCCACCCGCAGGGTAGCGAGGACCAACACCGTGTGAAAGATGTTGGGGGCGATTTCCGAGAAGATTATGGCCAGGTCGCTGCGGCCGACGGCCCGCGCGGCCTCGACGTACTCCTTGGTCTTCTCCACCAACATCTCGCCTCTCACGAGCCGGAAGAACTCCACCCAACCCTTGAAGGAGAGGGCGAAGATGAGGTTAGAGAAACCTGGGCCCAACATGGACATCACGCCGATGGCGAAGATGAGGAAGGGAAAGGCCATCAACAGGTCCGCAAACCTCGACACGATGTCATCCAGCCTGCCCCGGAAATACCCGGCCAGGCTGCCGAGCAACGCCCCCACCAGAACCGAAAACCCGGTTGCCAACAATCCCACCAAGATCGACACTCGCCCGCCGTAGATTATGCGGGAGAGGAGGTCTCTTCCCAATTGGTCGGTGCCGAGGATGTGGTCCAAACTGCCCCCCTCAGCCCAGAAGGGCGGCTTGTTCCTGGCCATCAGGTTCTGCTCAGTGGGATCATAGGGGGCTATGAAGGGAGCGGCGATGGCGCTCACCACGTATAGGATAATCACAATCAGCCCCAACAACGCCGTAGGATGGCGTCTGAGCTGTCCCCAGAGATGGAGGGCGTTCCGGGTCAGCAACCTCAGCTCTAGCAGATAGGGGTTCACTATCTGATGTTCGTTCGCAGTACCCAAAGAGGAATCGGTCACGACGGCCCTCCTCTCAAAGCTCGATCTTAGGATTCAAGTAGGTGTAGAGGATATCCACTATGAGGTTCGCGATGACGAAGGTGAAGGCGTAAAGCATCACCGCGCCCTGCACCACCGGGTAATCGCGGGCATAGATGGATTGGACCACCATTCGCCCAACCCCGGGCCAGCCGAACACCGTTTCCACCACCATGTTGCCGCCCAGGAGCACCCCGGTCTGCAGCCCCACCACCGTCACGGTGGGTATCAGGGCGTTCCGCAAGGCATGTCTGACTATGACCCGGTACTCCGAAAGCCCCTTGGCCCTCGCCAGCATCACGTAATCCTGGCGCAGGATCTCGAGCATGCTTGACCGCATCACCCTTGCTATCATAGCCGCCACCGCCGCGCCGAGAGTAGCGGACGGCAGTATCAGGTGGTGGAAGCTGTTCCAAAACAGCTCCAAGTCGCCCAGCAACAGGGAGTCAATAACGTAGAGCCCGGTTATGTGCTCAATGGACAGACCGCTGTCCAGACGCCCATTAGTGGGCAGCCACTGCAGGGTCACCGAGAAAATCAGGATTCCGATGATTCCCAACCAGAAGTGAGGGAAGGAGATGCCGACGAAAGAACCGGCCATGCTCACCCGGTCCACCAGGGAGTTCTGCTTCACCGCCGATATAACCCCCACCGGCACCCCGACCAGCACGGCGAAGACCAGGGCTCCCAGGGCCAGCTCAATGGTCGCCGGCAGGGTATCGAGGATCAGGTCCGTCACCGGTACCTGCTTCAGGAAGGACTCCCCCAGGTCCCCGCGCAAGGTTTGTGTGAGGAAAAGGTACAACTGGACGTGAACGGGCTTGTCCAGGTTGAAGGCCTTTCGCATGGCCTCCATCTCTTCCTCCGACACGTACCCGCCCTCGCCCATCATCAGGTCAACGGGGTCACCCGGAACAGCTCTGATGAAGATGAAGATGATCACGGCAATGCCCACCATTATGGGAATGGTGGCCAGGATGCGTTCAAGGACCTTGATTCCCCTCATCATTACCTCCTGTCATGGCATAAAGAAGGGAGCCGGCCGCACGGTGGCCCGCCGACCCCCCTCTTACGCCTTCCTATGAGCTCACTTGGTGGCGTAGCCGGCCTCCTTCAGCAGCTCCTTGGCCCTCTCGGGGTCGTAGGGATAGGGCTCGACGTCGGGGTTGTAGCCGAAGCCGCTGGGCAGGAAGGCGGTGGCCAACCTCGTCGCCAACCCCCCGTAGATCTCGTCGAGGATGAGCTCCCAGTTAATGGCGTAGTTCAGAGCCTTGCGCACCCTGATGTCGTCGAAGGGAGGCTTGGCGTTGTTAAGCTCCAGAGCGTAGTTCCTGGTACCTTCCACGTACTTGACGACGATGTTCTCGTCGGCCTCCAGGCTCGCTATCAGGTCCGGCGGAATAGCCTGAACGATACCGAGTTCTCCGGCCTTAAGTCCAGCGATCCTCGTCGCGGGCTCCGGCACCATCTTAAAGATGGCCCTCTTGATGGGAGCGGGGCCAACCGGCGGCAGGTCCGGCGAACCACCGTAATAGTCGTCGAACCTCTCCAGCACGATCTGATCGTCTAGCTTCCCGGAGACGAACTTGAAGGGGCCCGTCCCAACCGGGGCCTTGCCGAAGCCCTCCTCGCCGACCTCGAGGTAATAGTCCCTCGGGACTATCTGCTGGTGAACGAGGCCCTGCAGGAATACGGGGAAGGGCTTGGAGAAGGTGAACCTCACGGTCATCTCGTCGACCTTCTCCACGGTGAGCTCAACGCCCGAGGGCCTGATCAGCCCGGCCCGGCTGGTACCCTCGGTGTCCGCGAAGGCGCCGAGGCCGAGGATCTTCTCGAAGGTGAAGACCACGTCGTCGGCGTCGAGCTGATCACCGTTGTGGAAGTACACGCCGTCGCGTAACTTGAAGGTGTAGGTGAGGCCATCCTCGGAGATGTCCCAGGATTCCGCGAGCTCCGGCACCACCTTGCCGTCATGGGTCCGGGTCACGAGGCCGTCGAACATGTTGCGAATGACGGTCTCCGTCTCCCTGTCCCTGTAACTGCTGGCCGGATCGAGGGAGAGAATGCTGTCCGTGGCCATCCCCACGACGATGGTATCACCGCTGGCCAGAGATACGTCGTGGAGGTTGATGCGGCTGTCCATGCTCGGCTCCCAATTCTGGACGTCGACAGAACTGGCCTCAACCGCCTTCATGTAATAGCCGAACACCCAGGGAGCGTCCTCCTTGAGTATCTCCTGGGCCCGGAAATAAGCGTCACGACGGACATCTTCGTCAGCCGTGGTGATGGCGGTGACCATCAGCTCGTCGAACTCGGGATTGGAGTAGAAGGAGTAGTTACCCCGGTCACCGGTACGAAGCTTGGGCACTCCGAGGTCGAAGGGGTCGAAGAAGGCGCTCCCCCAGTCGGTGAGGTAGGCAAGCCTCTCGCCCTCCTTGATCTTGGCCTTCAGGGCGCTCCATTCCCACACCTTCACCTGGACATCGATACCGAGATCCCGCAATTGCTGAGCTATGGCCTGCGCCTCTAGCTCTCTGAAGGATTCGGTATCTAGGACAAACCTGAGGGTCTCAAGTTCTGGCTCGGAGACCTCTTCGCCGGCCTGTTCCTGCTGCTGCTCCTCCTCGCCCGGGGTCTCCTCCTCCTGAGCAGGCGTACACCCCACAGCCAGGAGGCCGGTGAGAAGCAGGACCGCCAGCAGCAGAGCCAATATCCTCCAATTCCTCGCGTTCATCTCTATGCCCCCTTAAGAAAGACGCTTGTCCTTCCCTCTCGTCACCTCTTTCCGTCGTAATTCAACGGCACGGCCCTAGCAGCTTTCCCCCCCCTCGCGCGCGGCTCATTAGTAAAAACTTCAACGTAAGGGGCAAAAACCCTGCCTTAATTACGATCTTTTGCCATAACCTGGTTGGCGCCTGCGCAGTACCACACCGGCCCCCGCACCGGAACGACACATCTCCTCGTCCTGCATCAGGACCTTGCCGTTGATGATGACATGCCTGATGCCCGCGGGATACCGTCTCGGCTCGTGATAATCCGCCCCAGCGCCGATCCGTTCGGGGTCGATGACCACAACATCGGCCGCGGCTCCGGGACGCAACACCCCTCTGTCCGGGATACCCAGCAGCGCGGCCGGCATGGAGGTCATCCTTCGGATGGCGTCCTCCCAGGAGAGGGCCCGCCGCCTCACCACCATGAGCTCCAGGAACCTCGGGAAGGTCCCGTAGCTCCTGGGATGTGGGAGCTCGCCCGCCAAGGGGCCGTCCCTGGCGAGGGCATAGCCGTCCGACGCTACGCACGCCAAGGGGTGCTGGAGGACCTGCACCAGCATATCCTCATCGAGGAGGAAGTTGTAAACCTGCACCATGCCCCGGCCGGCCTCCAGCACCCGTAGAAGGGCCTCAAAGGGCTCGATGGACTCCCGTTGGGCTATCTCCCGCAGGCTGTGGCCGCGCCATCTCTCGACCGAGCCCCTAGTAGAGCCGGCCACCACCAGTTCCTCCCATCCGTTCCGGGCCCTCGCCATCTCCTCCCTCAGCCGCTTCCTCACGCTGCCGGCCTGAAGTCGCCTGAGCATTTCTTCTTCTCCCCCCGAGATGATCCAACCGGGGAGGTAGGACTTCAGCCAGGTTCGCGAGGCGGTATAAGGATACATATCATAGGTTACGTTAACCACAGGGGCACGTCCTAGACGGCCCTCTACGACCTCCTTTACTCGCCGCCCGAACCGGTGGGAGCTGAACTGGAAGTCCCCCAGCCCCTCCCGAGGCCAGCGCCCCTGGGCCATGTCGGCCAATACCTCCATGGTCTGTCGCCCCGTGCCCGGCCACAGGCCGCCCTTATGATGCGATATATGTACCGGATGGCCGGTGACAAGGGAGGTCAGCGCGGCCTCTAGTACCGCGGCCGAGGAGCCCAGCCTCTCCCTGGCGTGAGTGGCGTAAAACCCCCCACGCCTCCTCAATACGCCAACCAGAAAGGCCATCTCCTCCATCGTCGCATAGGACCCGGGGGTGTAATCCAAGCCCGAAGATAGGCCGAAGGCCCCCTCCCGGAGGCCCGCGGCGAGAAGCCTCCCCATGTTGGCCAGTTCGTCCCTGTCCGGTGGCCTGTCCTCGAGGCCCACCGTGGCCGCCCGCAGGTTCCGGTGGCCTATGAGCACGGCCACGTTGACGTTGGGTTCCGCCCGGCGCAGCCGCTCCATGTAGGACGCGATGTTATCCCAGGACCAGTCGGCCAAACTGCCGATGGCCCCGGAATGAGCCTGCACATAGTCGCGGGCCCTACCGTAGAGAGGTGCTGGGCTCAACCCGCAATTGCCCACCACGAGGGTGGTAACACCCTGCCGTACGGCGCTCTCCGCCCGCCGATCCACCAGCACGCTGATCTCCGAATGGCTATGGAGATCGATGAAGCCCGGGCACACCAGAGCGCCGTGGGCGTCCAGCGTCCTCCCCGCCTCGCCTCCCCGTATGCGACCCACGAAGGCGATCCGTCCGCCTCGGATTCCGATGTCGGCCCGGAAGATCGGGGTCCCAAGTCCATCCGCGGCAAGTCCTCCCTTGATGACCACATCGTAAGTCCTAGATTGCTGCAACCTATCACCCCGCGACCATCAGGATGCTTTATGCTTGCTGGGAGCGCGATCTCCCATGACCTCAACCAGATCTATTTCCTCCGGGGAATTTACCAGGACCTTAAGGTGCTTCTTCATCATCCTCAGGGCGCTCACCGGGTCGACCCGGCCGTAGAGCCCGCCCACGATGGACACCATGTAGGAGGCGTCGAGGAGAACCCGTCCCCGCGGCCTCAGGACGTGTTCCTCCGCCGGGTTGTAGAGCGCCCCCCGGGCTATGACCTTGAGGTCGTCCCAGTGCCCCTTTGTCGCCTGCCTGCACTTGTGGTATATAGTACCGCCTATGAGGAGGGTCGTGCAACCGTTATTGAAGAAGTTCACACCGTGTTGCAGGAAATAGGTGTCGGTCTCAACCACATAACCCACGTTGTTGCGCGTGGCCACGGCCATAATCTCCCCTGCGAGGAAGGACGTCACCCACGTCTCCTCCTCACCGCGAGGCAGGTAGTGGGGGTGCTCGGTCAGAAACCGCAGATAACCCTCGAGGTCGATGACGGCCTTGCCGGCCTGGAAGGTCAGGAACTCGTCAAGCGCCGTGCCCTGGCTCTGATACTGTGGGTACTTATGGGCGAAATAATGCTCGAGCTCGGCCTGCATGGCCCCGCTCTGGAACCGCTCTAGCTCCATCAGGTTCACAGCGTTATAACTCAGCCCATACTTCCCCTCCACTCTGCGGTAGGCCAGCGGCGCATTGGGCGTCTTGAGGATGGTCCTCTTCACCCTCCTCTTCCTGTCGGTCCCCGGGTACGAATAGAGCGGGTTCTCGTTCACGCTCGCGTAGAAATCGGTGGTGCAGCCGCCGATGTCCAGGGCCATGATGCTGCCCAAGCCCGCCTCTTCCCCAAAGCCCTTAGAGAGAAGCTGTATACCGAGGAACGCCGCCCGTGGCGTCGGTATGAAGGGCGCGGTCATGTACTGCTCCACTACGTCGAAGCCCTTACCCCTGATGATCACCTTCTGGAACAGGTCCCTGATGGTCTCATTTACAGCCTCGACGTGAAAGGTGTTGACCTCCGGCATCACGTTCTCGGTGATCCTGATGTCCACCCCGTGCGCCTTGAAGATCTGCTCTACCACATCGGCCACGTCCTGGTTACCACAGTAGACGACCGGTATCCCGTACTTGGCGTACGCGGCCTTGTGGGAGGCCTCGGCCAGCATCCTGGCGTTGTGGATCTGGGTCTCGCTCTCGCCTCCGTTGTCCACGCCGCCGGCCAGGATGATGATCTCCGGCCTATCCTCAAGATAAATCCGCTCCGCCTGTTCGCGAGTAAGTTTGCCCGTGTACGAGTTCAGCAGCTTCGCCCCGGCCGCGAGAGCCGCCAGGTCAGCCGCGTACCCGCTCTCCTCCTCGACCAGGGCGACGGTCACCACTTTGAGGCCGCCCTTGGCGCTGGAGCAGGGGAGCTTGATGTCGAATTCGTCCATCTTCCTGGCGAGGGGCTCCCAGTCTCCGCGCTCGCGGCACTCCTCGAGCACCCCCAGGCCCTTCGCCAGTCCCTCCCTCAGGTCCTCCGGCGTTGTGGGAACGTACCTCAGGTTGAAGTCACCGCCGTCGGTGTGAAAGGTCCCGATCTTGGTGAAGGTGCTCCCGAAATCCACCACCAGGACCCTCTTGCCCTCGAGGTCGTGGATACCGTGCTTCTTCCGATAGGCCGCTATGACCTCGGGGGTCAAAGCCTCCGGCAGCTCGGAGATATAAGAGGACTCGTCAGCTACGTTCACGGACTTATCGAAATACCAGGGATAACGGCTCCGGACCAGGTCCACTCTCTCGATCTCGCTGGACACCTTGATCTTGTCGAACTCGTCGATGCGGCAGGTGCCGTCCACTATCTTGGTCCGACATTTGCCCACCATCTCGTACCGCTTGTCGAGGACCGTGAGTTTGGGGGCCTGAAAGAGGCCGACCTGTAGCGCCAGATCCAGGGTGTCGGGGCTGATCATGCCGCACTCGCCGGTGGGGTAATTGGCCTCATTTATGAGGTCAAGCAGCATGGACTCGTAATGCCAGCTCCGCTTTTGCGGGTCCTCCCGCTCGGCGGCAACCTCGGGCGGGACCGCCCACTCATGGAAGGTCTCGATGGTCACCCGGCCCTCGTAGCCGCCCATGAGGGCCAGATGGAGGATGTTGTACATGGCCCCCCTCTTCAGCTCATCCTTACGGGCCTTGACCTTGGGATCATCGAAGATCGCCGCCTTGGCTCCCTTGTTGAAGTCCTTTATGACCTGCTTGACTATTTCACAGCTTTCGATGACGTCCTCTCCCCTGGCCTCGTGATGTGCCTCGGGAAAGCTGACGACGTGAATGATATCCGGGTCCATGTACAGCTGCCAATGGGTGGTCACCGCCAGATGGCCCTTCGCCATGTTCAGGTTGGGCGGGAAGCTGGAGAGCCCTCCCCGAGTCTCCTTGATGATGCGGAAGTCGAAATGTCTCCCCAGCGGCTCGATCAGCTCGTAGGCGGCCATCATCTTGGCCAGGTCGTTGGGCCCGGAGATCTCGGGCGGCAGGTCGAACATCATCTGCATGATGTACTTCTTGATCCCCATTTTCAGAGCCACCACGCCGGCTACGACGTGGTCGGCTACGTACATATCATCCGAACAGTTCCGGAGCTGCCACTGGTGAGGGTCGTTGATCTCCAGCGGCCGGTTGAGCGTAGCCCACCACCTCATGACCTCGAAGTGCTCGTCGAAACTGTCGCGAATGGAGATGGGGCCCCTGCCGTCAATCTGGTTATAGAAGAAGATGGGGACGGCGGGGAAGGGCATGTGCAGGGTCTCTTCGAACACCTCGGCCAGGGCCTTGAGTTCGTCGGTCCCCGAGTAGATCCTGATCATGGGGTAGTTGCCCCTCTGCGTGGCCTGTTTTAACCTGACCAGGTCCTCCTTGGAGCGTATGGGGACGCCCCCCTGTCCCCTCAGGTACTTATCGGGGTCCTCCTCGCCCCTGATGAACTTGGCCAGATGAGCCTGGCTGGCCTGATCCGGCCCGAGGGAGACGATCTCCAGCGCCCCCTTTTCGGCGATGAGCTCGATGTCCCGCAAGGTGGGCTCTATGCTCTCCGCCGCAATGCCTATGTGAGCACGCAGCACGGGCCTACCCTCTCGTTCCCGGACCTGAGCGATACGTCCCATGAGGTCATCGGCCCACTCGAAGGACTTCCGGGCGTGAACCTCCAGGCCCAGCGCGAACCTCTCCAGCTCCTCAGTGGTGATGTAGTCATCGGCCACCAGGGCGAAGAACCCCTGGAAACGCCGATCGCCCGCGTACCTGCGCGCCACCTCCTCTAGGTCGAAGTGGCGCTCCTCCTCGGGGGTGAACCGGTCCTCCTCTATCGGAAGCCCGGTCATGGCCCGGACCAAGTTCGCGGCCGGCCGGAGCCCGCCAAAACAATACCTGATGCCGCTCTGCTCCGGACCTAGACCGTGCCGGTGGCATTTAATGATGAACTCGCTCACTAGTTTGTCAACGTGAAGGTCACCCAGGCGGCAGGAGATCCCCACCACCTCGGGGCGTGATTCCTGGATCTTGTTCACTATATCATCTATGGGCACGGCCGGCCCCAACTTAACGGCCATGTAACCCAGCCCGCGGTCCTCCAACCACTCGGCGAAGCTCTCCACGCCAAGGGAATGAACGCAATCCCCGATGGCGCCAACCAGCACCCTACGTGGCTTGGCGGTCTCTTTCACTTCCCTCTGACTCATCCTGGCACTCCCCTTACAGGATCTGTCTTAAGCAACCGGCCTACCATCCCGAAGTGGAACGACCTTCTCTGAAGGTCCTGACATCAGACCCGCGCCAACACCTCCCGGGTGATCATCCCGCCCTCGGTCACCGACACCAACTGCTTCAAGTCGTTTATGCCGTACCTCTGAGGCGCTCTGCTCTGATGGAGACCCTCGAGCTTTAACCGCCCCTTCTTCAGAAACTCAACCCCGAGCCACGATGAGCTAACGCGGATGACCCGATCGATGGCGGGGGTGGGCGTCCCAGTGAGGAGGGCTATGCCCTTGGACACCACCAGGCCGAAGGGCACGTCTTCGGATACATAGCGGCTCTGGAAATCCAGCCGGAGCTTCCCATCCTCGGCAGGAACCGTCGGGACCTTCAACCCCCTGTAGGCGGAGTTGGTCTGAAAACAGCGGGCCAAGGATGAACTGTCGGAGATGTCCTGGGAATAGGACTCCAGGAGCCAGTCCTTGATGGGGCGAACGTGGTTCATCTCAAGGCCCGTCTCCGCCTGAAGGGCCCGAGCCACCGATACCAACTCATCACTCATCGCGGCCAGGTGATAAGCTGTGTCCTCATCAACGGAGGCGTAGAAGTCAAGGACCTCGTGCGGGGCATACAGCGCGTTACGATCCCGTCGCCAGAGCGAGTACATGATGCCAGGGTGAATGACCTGGCCGACGTTGCCCAAGGTCACAGCGAGCATATTGGGGATCTGGCACACTTCGACTCCCAGCAACCGCGAGAGCAAAAAGGCCACTTCTCCCACCTGTGAAGGAGGTGAAGTGGCCAAGCCGAGAACCCTCTTCTGACCCAGTATCCTGACCTCACGCCCGAACTCCACGGTGCGACAGGCCCAGGGGAGCGTCTGAGCACCGAAGAGCGTAATGTCCGGCCCAAGAAGGTCACGGGCCATGTACTCAAAGCCGCCCCGGGAGGGAATAGCCCCCACTATCGAATCCGGCGCCAGATAAGGAGCTATCTGTCGCAGTAGCGGCTCGTGGGCGAAGGCGGGAGAGACCACGATAACTAGCCGGGCCCCCGGTATGACGTCCTCCGCCCGCGAGCTGACCACATCCGGCGCGTACCGCCCCAGGGGACGGTCGCCCCTCCCCCGTATGAGGATGCCACCGGCTTCCTCGATACCTCGGCGAAACAGCGAGGCCTCCTCCCCATAAGGAGCAAAAAGGCCCACTTTCACCCCTGTACGCGATTTCAGCAGCGGGGCGAGCACGTGGGCGCCGTTCCCTCCTCCGCAAACGACCACCTTCAGCGATTCGTCGTCACTCACGGCCCGTCAGGCCTCCTCGGATTCTGGAGTCAGGACCAAAAAGGCATGGGGGCTCTCGCCGAACCCCCGGTGGCTTACGGAGCGAATATTCAGTTATCAAGGCCTCCGGCTCATTTTCAGGGTCCTCCCCGTAGAGGTAACCGCTCCTTCCTTATAGGTGTATTCCACAGCGCCGACGAAGTTTCCTCCCTTCTCCCCGCATATCTTTGCCAACTCACCCCCCTGATGATATACTTACCACCGTGAGGAGGCGGACATGGACGGCCTATACCTTTCAGCCGTACTGAGAGAGCTCAGGGATACGATCCTGGGCAGCAGAGTAGAGAAGGTCCATCAGCCTGACTCCACCCGACTGGTCATCAGCCTGTCGAGGAAGAGGCGTCTGCTCATGTCCGCGTCTCCCGACGCCCCAGCCCTCTACCTCTGCGAGAACGTTCCCGCCAACCCGGAGCGGCCGCCGGCCTTCTGCCAGCTCCTCAGGAAGAGGATATCCGGCGCCGTCATCGAGGACGTCAGCCAGCCGGGTCTGGAGAGGATCGTGACCATAACCCTCAGCGCCACGAGCGAGTACGCCGAGCCCCGTACCCTTCATCTCATCATCGAGGTCATGGGGAAGCACTCGAATATCATCCTGGTGGACGGTTCACTGACGATCATCGCGGCCATTAAGAGGGTGGGTTCGGATGTCAACCGCTACCGCCAGGTCCTCCCCGGCCTCCCCTACATCAGGCCGCCGCAGCAAGATAAGGTCGAGCTCTACCCTATGGACCAAGAGGCGGTCATCGAGAGGCTTAGTGGTCTCGCGGGCACCCCTCTCTGGAAGGCCCTTCTTCAGTGCATTGCGGGCATTGGGCCCCCTACCGCGAAGGAAGTGGCCCGACGGGCGGGTCTCGAACCCTATGTCAAGGTAGGCACCTTAGGGCCGGGGGAGATGAACCGGGTCTTGGCAGTACTGGGCGACCTGGCGAGGATGGTCCGGGAGGGAAGCTACAAACCCAGCCTTCTCTTGGACGAGGCTGGTAGCTCGCCGGTAGCACTCTCCGCCTGCGGCTTCACCGTGGGCAGGACCTTCGAGGACCCCAGCCCCTCGCGGGTCGCCGAGATGTACTTCTCCGCCCTGTCGGATAGACGCCAGTTCAGGTCCTTACAGGGTACACTGCTGACGGTGGTCAGACGGCACCTGGACAGGGCTAAGGGGAAGAAGCAGAAGCAGCTCGAGAGCCTGGCGGAGGCTCAACGGGCTGAGGACCTCCGCCTCAAGGGCGAGCTCATACTGGCGAACATATACCGGCTGGAGAAAGGACAGGCGAGAGCCGTCCTCGAAAACTACTACGCCGGCGATGAGCACATCGCCGTAGACCTCGATCCCCGTCTGAGCCCCGCCGAAAACGCTCAGCGATACTTCGACAGATACAACAAAGCACGGCGTACTCTGATCCTGGCCAACCAGCAGCTGGAGCGAACCGAGGAGGAGATCCGGTACCTCGAGGAAGTGGAAAACTCCCTGGAGAGGGCCGAAAGCCTTCGCGAGCTCGAAGAGGTGCGCGAACAGCTGGCCCGTGACCGCTACATCCAGGCCAAACCCGGCCAGCCCTCCCGCAGGCCACGCCCCCTCGGGCCCATTGAGTACGACCTCGGCGAGGGGTGGAGGGCGCTGGTGGGCAGGAACACCCGCCAGAACGACTACTTGACCCTGCGCAGGGCGAGGCCCGACGACATCTGGCTTCACGTCAAGGACCTCCCCGGCGCCCATGTCATCCTGCAGGGGCCCGGTGGTGAGCCTCCGGGCGAGGTCCTCGAACGTGCGGCCTCCATAGCGGCCTACCACAGCGCCGCCCGGCACTCCAGTAACGTACCCGTGGACTACACACGGGCAAGGCACGTGCGTAAGCCCCGCGGCGCCAGGCCCGGCATGGTCATCTACGACCACCATCGAACCATCAACGTGGCACCGCTCAACGACCGCAGGTAATCATCTTTCCGCTATCAGGACGGCATCCTCGCCATCTTCCTCCTCGACCAGCACCCTGATGACCTCCCTATGAGAGGTAGGCACGTTCTTGCCCACGAAATCGGCCCTGATGGGAAGTTCACGGTGTCCCCTGTCCACCAAGACGGCGAGCTGTATCACGGCCGGCCGACCCTGGTCCATCAGAGCGTCCATAGCAGCACGGATAGTCCTCCCCGTGTATAGGACGTCGTCCACCAGCACGACCTTCACCCCGTCCACGTCGAAGGGGATGTCCGTGCCCTTGACCCGGGGCTCCCCGTCTTTACCTCTGAGGGCCAGGTCGTCGCGGTAAAGCGTGATGTCAAGGGTGCCCACTTTGGGCTCGGCCTCAAACTGGGCTATGTACTTGGCGATCCTCCTGGCCAGGGGAACTCCCCGCGTGCGAATCCCGATCAAGGCCAGATCCGAGGCCCCCTCATTCTTCTCCACGATCTCGTGGGCTATCCTAACTAATGCCCGTCTAATGGCGTCAGAATCCATGATCCTGGCCTTAACCCGACCCATACTCTGTCTCCCCCCTCAGCCGATCTCGCGACGGTTAGCTGCGGTAACCGCTCCCCAGCACCTTCAAGGTGCGCTCGAAGTCAGGCGGCAGCGGCGCCTCGAAAGTCATCTCCTCCCCAGAGGTCGGATGGGCGATGGTTATCCGGTGAGCGTGTAGGGCCTGGCCCCGCAGGGGCAGCCCTTTGCCGCTCCGGCGCGGCCCATATACACGATCCCCCACTACCGGATGCCCTATGGTAGATAGGTGAACTCTTATCTGATGCGTGCGACCCGTGACCAGGTCGACCCGGAGCAGCGAGTAGTCGTCCAGTCGCTCAATGACGAAGAACCTAGTTATGGCCGGCTTGCCGCCCGGGACGACCGCCATCCTCTTTCTCTCACGGGGATCGCGGGCTATGGGCATGTCCACCCTCCCGGCGTCCACAGCGGGCGTGCCGTGGACCAGGGCCAGGTACTGCTTTTTCACGGCCTTCGCCTTAATCTGCGAGGCCAGAGAGCGATGTGCCGCGTCGTTCTTGGCCGCGATGATCACCCCCGTGGTATCACGGTCCAACCTGTGAACTATGCCGGGTCGCATCACGCCCCCTATGCCCGACAGGTCCTGGCAATGATAGAGCAGGGCGTTGACCAGGGTTCCCGTCAGATTACCCGGGGCCGGATGGACCACCATGCCCCGAGGCTTGTTAACCACTATGATATCTCGGTCCTCGTAGAGCACATCCAGGGGAATGTCCTCTGGCGTAGCCGCAGCCTCGCGGGGTGGCGGGGGCTGCAGCTCGACCACGTCCCCTGGGCTCACGCGTGCCGCCCGGCGAGCTGGCGCCCCGTTTAAGGTCACCGCACCGTCCTCAATGAGAGACTGAATCCTCGCTCTCGAGAGGTCAGGGTTGACGCGCGCCAGGTACAGGTCCAGCCGTGTTCCCGCCCACTCCGGATCGACCGTGAACCTCCGCCGTTCGCTCACTGGGGCCTCTCTCCTCTGGCATCGCGGAGCAACCTGAAGGTGAGGAGCAGGGCTCCCACGACTATAGCCGAATCGGCCAGGTTGAACACCGGCCAAATCCGGAAATCCAGGAAGTCCACCACTAGGCCCGTCGTCAGCCGATCCACCAGGTTGCCGAGAGCGCCGCCCATGATCAGCCCAAGGGCCAGACGGGTGGAGACCTCGCGCACCGTCAAACCGTAAAGGAGGATGAAGATGACCACGACGACGGCTACGACGATGAACAGCCACGTCATGTTGGGGAAAAGCCCGAAGGCCGCCCCGGAGTTCAGGGACGGCGTGATGTGGAATACACCGGGGATCACGGGAATTGTGCCACCCTCGGGATGCAGCCCGCGCACATAACCTTTGGTAAGCCGATCGATCGCCAGCACACCGGCAGCGACTATAAGCAACAAGGGCATCTCTTACCTCCTCCCCCATGGCATTCAATTATATCATAAAAGGGGGAGGGCGGACCTAGCCTTCAACGACGATTGCCGCGGCGGGGGTACCTCTTCCGCGCGCTTACCTCCTCAACCCGCGTCACGGCACCGCGATCCTCATCCGCGTCCACGTAGGCCTCGTCATGGTCCGTCGCCACGGGGGCGTCCTGTGGCCCGCTGCTGGTCCCATAGCGCGCCACCGCTTGCCAGGAATCCTCTCCGTCAAAGCCCACGTAATCTTCCCCATCCTTGAAGGAGCGACCGAAGGGGGGGGTCAGGACGTCCTCCTCGGGCGGGCGCGCGAAGGGGTCTATGTCATCGTCCAGCTCCCGGCGACACCTCACGCAGAGCGTAGTGTACGGCAGCGCCCTCAACCTCTCACGGTCTATCTCCTCCCCACACCTTTCACAGACCCCATAGGTACCCTGTTCGAGCCGCCTCAGGGCCTCGTTAACCGCATCCAACAGCACCCTCGCGCCCGAGCGGAGGCCCAGGTCCTTGCCCCTTTCGAAGGTCGACGAGGCGGTATCTGCGGGATGGTTGTCATAGGCGGAGAGCTCGCCCACCGACTCCTTCTCAGAGAGTTTCATCCCCCCCGCCTCTATCCCACGAATGGTCTCGAGCACACGGCCCCTGACTTGCAGCAGACGTTCTTTGAACTCCTGCACCTCTTCCTGTCGCACCCGTCCATCCCTCGCCTTTCACGGTCTCAGTTGCATCTGAACGATACGCACGATATCCGCAATGAAGGAGCCGATCAACGGCAGATTGAGCATGACCACCCGCTGCAGAAGCACCACCACCAAAGCTCCCAGGAGGGTAAAGCCAACGGCTATTCCCAAACCCCTGGCCAGCCCGGCGACGAAATTGAGAACCAGCAGGCGCCGGGGCTCCAGCAACAGCTGTACGTATTCGGCGACGTTGGCCTTCTCCAGATGTACCGCTAACTCCTCGATCAGCCTCGCCAGGCGCCGTGCGGTTCCCTCGCTCAGCTCGCCCACTCGCTACCTCCTCCGTCCCATTAATATACCCGAAAAGCCACCCTGGCAGACTAACAAGGCCCCCGGCTTGTCCGGGGGCCTTGACCCTCTCAACCTACGATCTCCACGCACCTCTCACATAGGCCGGGGTGCTCCTCATCCTGACCCACCCGCGGGCTGTAACTCCAGCAACGCTGGCATTTCTCGCCCTGCGCTCTGCGAATCCGCACCCAGATCCCCTCGAGTTCCCTGGAGGCGATGGCCGTCTCGGGTACCGGCGCATCGGGGGCGTGTAACTCGACCTGCGATACTATGAACAGGCTCGGCAGCAGATCCGCGTAGTCCCGCAACAGGCGGTCGAACTTCCCGGGATAGAGGTCGACGGCGGCCTCCAACGAGGTGCCGAGCATCTTGCGCTCTCGGGCGTCCTCCAGGGCGCGGGAGACGGCCTCACGGACCTTTAACAACAGGTCCCACCTCTCGGCCAGCTCATCGTCCATCCACTTCGGGTCTACCTCTGGCCAGTCCGTCAGGTGAACGCTCTCCGGGTCCCCGGGCAGGGCCGGCAGGTGTCGCCATATCTCCTCGGCCGTATGGACCAAGATCGGCGCCATGAGCTGGGGGAGAACCCTGGCTATCCTGTACATGGTGGTCTGGGCGGCCCTACGGGAGGGAGAATCGGCCCTCTCGATGTACAACCTATCCTTCAGGACGTCCAGGTAGACGGCGCTCAGATCGATGGCGCAGAAGTTGTGGATGGCGTGGTAGAGGGTATGGTACTGGTATGAGCGGTAGGAGCTCGTGACCCTGTCTACCAGCCGCTGTAGGCGGTCCAGCGCCCAACGGTCTATCTCCTGCAGGGCGTCGTCCGGTACCATATCCCGCAACGGGTCGAAGTCGTACAGGTTGCCGAGCAGGAATCGCGCCGTGTTGCGGATCTTTCTGTAAACCTCGACCATCTGGCTTAAGATCTGCCCCGAGACGCGTACATCGCCGCGATAGTCGGAGGAGGCGACCCACAGCCGCAGTATGTCCGCCCCGTACTTATCGATCACCTCTTGCGGATGGATCACGTTGCCGATGCTCTTCGACATCTTCCGGCCCTCTCCATCCACTATGAAGCCGTGGGTGAGGACCTTACGGTAGGGCGCCTCTCCCCTCGAGGCCACGGCGGTCAGCAGAGAGGATTGAAACCATCCCCTGTGCTGGTCGCTTCCCTCAAGGTACATGTCGGCCGGCCACCTGAGCTCTGGCCGCTTGGCCAGGACCGAGGCGTGCGTGGTGCCTGAGTCGAACCAGACGTCCATGATGTCGGTCTCCTTGCGGAACCGTCGTCCCCCGCATTCGGGGCAGCTGAACCCCGCCGGCAGTATCTCCGAGGCCTCTTTGACGAACCAAGCGTCGGACCCCTCTTTGGCGAAAAGGCTCGCCACCGCCTCTATACTCTCATCCGTGATCACCGTAGCGCCACAGCCCTGGCAGTAGAAGATGGGCAGGGGGAGGCCCCATACCCTCTGGCGAGAGATACACCAGTCCGTCCGCTCGGCGACCATGTTGCGGATCCGCTCCCGACCCCAGGAGGGGATCCACTCCACCTGATCTATGCACTCCAGCGCGCGTTCCCGGAAGCCGTCTATGGAGGCGAACCATTGCTCGGTGGCCCGGAAGATCACCGGGCTCTTACACCTCCAGCAATAGGGGTATTGATGCTCTATCTCACCGTGGGCCAGCAACGCGCCCGCCTGTCTAAGGGCATCGATTATGGCCTCGTTGGCCTCGGAGTAGCTGAGCCCCTCAAAGGGCCCTCCTAGCTCGGTGAATACCCCCCTGTCATCCAGCGGCACCAGGATATCGAGGCCGTATCTCCGCCCCACCTCGAAGTCCTCGTGGCCGTGTCCCGGCGCCGTGTGCACACAGCCCGTGCCTTCGTCCAGCGTCACGTGGTCTGCCAGGACTACGAGGGACTCCCTATCGAAGAGCGGGTGCTTACACCGAACCCCCCCCAGGCTCTCACCGCGGAAGGTCTCGGTTACCTCGTAGCTGTCCGCCCCGATGGTCTCCATCACCGCAGAAACCAGCTCTTCGGCCACGACGAACTTCCCCCTGCCCGTCGAAACCAGGGCGTAGACGGCCTCAGGCTTCAGGGCGATGGCCATATTGGCCGGGATAGTCCACGGCGTAGTAGTCCAGATCACGAAGGCGCTATCGCGGAGGGACGCAGGGCCGTTCACCACAGGGAAGGCCACCGTGATGGACGGGGAAGTCTTGGCCCGGTACTCGATCTCCGCCTCGGCCAGCGCCGTCTCGCAGCACGCGCACCAGTAGACGGGCTTCAAGCCCTTGTAGACGTAGCCCTTCCGCGCCATCTTCCCGAAAACCCGAACCTGCTCGGCCTCGAACTCCGGGTCCAGGGTTATGTAGGGGTTGTCCCAGTCGCCCATCACGCCCAGGCGCACGAACTGCTTGAGCTGAATGTCCTTGTACTTGAGCGCGTACTCCTTACACCGCCGCCTGAGTTCCACCGGCCCGACCTCATGCCGGTCAAGGCCCAGGTCCTTGATGGCCTTCAGTTCGATGGGAAGCCCGTGCGTATCCCATCCCGGCACGTAGGGAGCGTCGTAACCCTCCATGGTAGCGAACCGCACCACGATGTCCTTCAGGATCTTGTTCAACGCGTGGCCCATGTGGATGTCACCGTTGGCGTAGGGCGGCCCATCGTGCAGGATGAACTTCTCCCGGCCGCGTCTGTGCTCTCTTGTCTTCCGGTATAGGCCGATATCATCCCAGAACTTCTGAATCTCGGGCTCACGCTTCGGCAGATTAGCCCGCATCGGGAAATCGGTTTTCGGCAGGTTCAGAGTGTGTTTGTAGTCCAATTCGCTCACCTCGTACCAGATATAAACAAAAGGGGCCTTTGCCCCGCGGGTAGTTCGGTCTCGCCCCTGCGGTAAACTCCTTAATCATTCTCCCCCGAAAATCCTGGTCTCCTCCCCCAGCTCTTTCTCCTGCTCATCGATGAGGTCGAGATGGGACTGGATCATGGTCCGCAAACGGGTACGGAGGAGGCGGATATGCTGGCCTATCTCCTCCGCCTTGGTTCGGAGGAGGTCCAATTCCTCCTCCGCCCTGTCCTTCAAACGCTGGGCCTCCTGTTCTGCCTCCCGGATGATCAGCTCCGCCTCCTTGCGGGCACTGGCCTTGACCTCCTCGGCCGTGTTCTGGGCCAGGACGAGGGCGTTGTGCATCGTCTCCTCCATGGAGCGATATTGGTCTAGTTTCTCCCGGAGCTCACTAAGTTCCTCTCGCAGCCTGGCGTTTTCCTTGAGCAACTCCTCGTAATCACGGACCACCTGATCGAGGAATTCGTCGACTTCCTCCTCGCTATAACCTCGGAAGGTCTTCCTGAACTCCTTGTTGTGAATGTCCAGCGGAGTAAGGGGCATTCATCCACCTCCCAGGGCACCCTAATTGCCCGTCCGTTCGACACTATTGTGTCGTTTTCCTGCTCACCTTAACAAGCCTATCAGTATGTTTTCGATGACCGATATGGCGAGGATGGCCAAGAGGGGAGACAGGTCCAGCCCCATGCTCATCCCAGGGATCAACCGCCGCACCGGCGCCAGGATGGGCTCTGTGACCTGGTAGATGAAGGCCTCGAATCGTGCCAACGTCGAACGCGGGCTGCTCCTCGGCACCCAGGAGAGGATTACCCGGATCATTATCAGCCAGAACAGGGCGTCGGCGAAGAGCCTTATGGACAATATCAGCGCTCCGTTGCTCACGGCACTACCTCCCCTGGGTCATCCCTTTCACCGAAGATGGCCCGGCCAATTCGGACGATGTTAGCTCCCTCTTCTACTGCCACTTCAAAATCGTTGGTCATCCCCATCGACAGCAAGTCGAAACCCTCGTCATCGGCCCGCAGCCGATCGAAAAGCTCCTTCGTCCTACGAAAAATGGGCCTCGTCTCCTCCGGATCGTCGAAAAAGGGCGCCATGGTCATGAGGCCACGGACCCTGATATTGCGGCACCGCTTGAGCCACTCCCTGAACTCCGGCACCTCTTCGGGCGGCAGGCCGAATTTCGACTCCTCTCCCGAGGTATTGACTTGGATGAGAGCCTGTACCACCAGGCCCCTCCGCTCGGCCCTCCTCTGCAACTCCTCGGCCAAGGAAGGCCTGTCGAGGGAATGGATGAGCCGCGTCTTATCCACGACATATTTTACCTTATTAGTCTGTAGATGTCCAATAAAGTGCCAGCGCGCCTCATCTCCCACCACCTCGTACTTGCGCACCATCTCCTGGGCCCGGTTTTCACCGATATCCCGAACGCCCAGGCCCAGGACCCGTCGGAGGTCGTCGACCCCCACTTCCTTTGTGACCGCCACCAGGGTGACAGCAGCTGGATCACCGCCAGAGCGCCTGCAGGCGAGCCTCAACCGCTCTTGAACCCGCGTGAGCCTGTCGTATAGTTCCCGCGTCCTCGCGTCCACCCCAGTCACCTCCCGGATTCCCCTGCGATGCCGAATACTCGTACGACCCACGGGTTTGTCACTATCGCCGTGCCCTCTGGCAGGTCCTCAGTCACCGCCCACTGGTCGTCGCTGGCCATCAGCCTGACCGGTCTGAGCGTCGGACGCGACCCCTCCATAACGTACACGGCATCGTCGCCGACGAGGGCCCGGAGCGGGATCAGCACCCCGCTGGGCCCTGCGACGTGGATCTGTACCTCCAGCCGCCGCCTGCGTGCCAGGAGGGGCTGAAACTGCTCTGTACGAAGAATGGCCACGCGATAACCGCTCTCCAGGGTGTCGGAGACGTGGTAGAGCTCGGTAACCACCTCCAGGTCATCCTCCGCGATGGTCACTGTGATCCGGTCGGCTGCTTTGAGCCGGGCCACCTGTTCCTCCGAGAGCGACGCCACCAAGTAGACGGCCAGGTTATCCACTATCCGGAACAAGCCCTCTCCCGCCCCCACCTCGTCGCCGTCGGCCAGCTCGTAGCCCCTTACGCGTAGGCCCAACACGTCTTGAGACGTCAGCTGGAAGATTCCCTCCGGGGTCAACACCTGGTGGAGGTCGTCTATGAAGTAGCTGACGACCCCCGGGCCGGGAGCCAGGACCTGGGTGTACAGCTCGCCTAAGGAAAGACGAGCCTGCTCGAGCTCGTCTACTAGCCGCTGCCGGGACTCCTCCAGCGCCGCGAGCTCGGCCTCATACCGGGCGCGATCCGCCACTATGCTCTGCAATCGGTCATAGGCTTCGAGATACGCGGCGACGTCACCCTTACTCAGGTGTTCGTTCATCTCCCACGCGACATCTCTCTCGCGAGCGGCCAGCTCCTGGGCCGTCGCCGCCAGCTCCTGCATCCTAGTGCCCTCTCCGCTATCGAAGGCGGCGAGAGCTGCCTCGAGCCTGACCACTTCCTCCTCGAGCTTCTCCTTGTTCTTGCGGTCGACGATCTCCACCACTACGTCTCCCGCCCTGACCCTGTCGCCCTCTTGAGCGATCCTGATGATCGCCCCGCCGATTGGAGCCTCAACCACCCGCTCGCTGCGGACTACGAGCGCTGTGCTCTGGATGGACCCCATGAGAGTGCCATGTTCGAGAACTGCCACGTGCATCAGCGGGGGCCCGATAAACTGCCTGGCCCAGGTCAGGCCGCCCCAGGCCAGAAAGACCAGGGCCCCGGCGGCGAACAGCAGCCTGGCGACCCCAGACGACCGGCGGCGCCGCCTGGGCGTATACCTTCTCCGCCTCTTCCGCCGTAACATCTCAGCTTGCCCCGCTTCTCCCCAGGGTCACTATGGCCGCCATGCGCCCGGTGACGCCTCCTTCAGCACGATAGGAATAGAAAGTACTGGTATCGCAGGCGGTACAGAGCCCGCAGTCCCATATATCTCCCACTCCGCTGTCCCTCAAGATGGCGGCGTTGACCGCGGGCAGGTCGAGGTAATATCTGCCCCTGCCAGCGGCAACCCACCCCGACTCCACCTCGGGCATGGCTCGAATCACCTCAGCCTCCACCTCATAACAACATCGCCTGATGGACGGGCCCATGACGGCAAGACAATCGCCCGGGCGGCTGCCATACGTCGCCTCCATGACCTTGACCGCCCTGGCAACTATCCGCTTCGCCGTTCCGCGCCAGCCGGCGTGAACTAGAGCTATTACTCCACGCACCGGATCGAAGATAAACACCGGTACACAGTCGGCGAAAAAGGCCACGAGGGTTAACGGGCCAGTGGTAACGAGCCCGTCAGCGCCGCTCACCCAGCCCTTCTCAGGCCGCTCCTCCACGGCCACCACCGTAGAGCCGTGGACCTGTTCGCAGCCGACTACTCGCTCGGGGTCGATCCCCAGGCCATCCAGCACCCTCCTACGGTTCTCGTGGACGTCCTCCGGCCTGTCCCCGACGTGAAAGGCCATGTTCAACGAGCGATAGGGGCCCTCGCTTACGCCCCCCAGTCTAGTGGTAAAGGCCGCGTTAACGCCTCTGCGCTCCAGCTCCCGCGAGCGCAGCACGAGCGGCCCGGTAGACAACCGGTCGGTGTAGAAAACCTTCATCCTCTCACCTCGATATAGTACTTCACTACCTCTGACGACGCTCCTGCAGGGCAAATTAAAAAGGGCCGACCTAGCGGCCCATGGTGGTTTTGATGCGCGGTCACCTTTCGGTGCTGCCCGGCCCAGGCAGCTCCACCAGCACCACGTCCGGTCCGACCTTTTTGATCCGCTCCCACGGTATGATGTAATCGTTGCCCCTGCCGAACCAGCCGAAGAACCTCAGCCCAGGCACGATCACAGCTGTCACCTTGCCGGAGCAGACGTCGAGCTCGAGATCGGATATGGTGCCCAGCTTCTTGCCGTCCAGGACGTTGATAACATCCCTCATTCTCAGATCGGACGCGCGCAACAAGACCAAACCCTCCCCCTGTTCAAACAGTATATGCACCGGGGGAGGGCATGTGTTTCACTGGGGAAGGGATAGCCCCATGAACATTTTTGCCAACGTACCCGTAGACCTGGCCAACCACTCGGCGATGGCGAACCTCACCTCTACCGGGCTATCCGGGATGTCCTCTTCCAATACCCATGTGATCTCACCGGCACCCGAATCGATCCATAAGCGGTCACCTTCAAGGCGTATGGTCATTCCCTCCAGGTCCACTACGCAGAGGGGTGGAAAGAGCACACACCACCAGTTGGAGCCGTGACCTTCCCCGATCACGACCCGCAGGGCCTGATAGTTGCCCGCGGGCAAAGTAATATCCCCGTACCTCTTCTCCGGAAAGGGGTACACCCCGAATTGTACCTCCACTGGATAGGCGTAGCCGAGGGCCCTCAACCGGGCCTCAGCGACGGCCTGCAACCTGTCCGTGTTCGCCTCGATCCTGGCCCTGGCCTCGGCGGGGTCCTCTACCCCCCGCACCAGGGGCGCGGTCGCCTGCAGGACGGCGTCGCGAACGGCCAACTTCAGCCGCTGGTCCTCAGCATCATCGCTGTTGGCCACTACGTGCAACCGCACTAGGCTCTTGTGGTCATAGGCCTTGACGCTTTCGTCCTCACGCACGATATCGTATACC
>DFND01000011.1 GCA_002375895.1 Firmicutes bacterium UBA3576 | reverse complement strand
GGGTATATGGGCCTGGTCGGCACCATCACCCTCCAGGATATCCTGTTGGGGACCCCCAGTCTCGTTCAGAGCGAGGCGGACCTCGGGGTTTTGGATCCTGAAACCGTTAACATTGTGGCCCATGGCCACGTGCCGCTGGTCGCCACAGCTGTCCTTCAGGCCGCTCAGAGTGACGAGATGCTGAGGCTGGCCCGTGAGGCGGGGGCGAAGGGCATTAAGGTCTACGGGTCCATGTGTACCGGGCAGGAATTGCTGCAGCGGGCTGCCTCCTCGGCCAAGGGGTTCGCTGGCCAGCTCGGCAACTGGTTGACCCAGGAATTCATGGTAGCTACCGGAGCCGTAGACCTCGTGATGATGGACCTGAACTGCTCCATCCCCGGCCTGAAGACGGTGGCCGACCGTTTCCACACCAGGCTGGTCACCGTTGACCGGATCCTGAGGATGGCCGGCGTAGAGGACCACGTGGACTATACTCCGGAGAAGGTTGCCGATCAGGCCAGGGAACTGGTCAAGATGGCCATTGCCGCCTACAAAGAGCGCGGTGGAGAGGTTTACATCCCGCCCTACAAGTCCGGGACCGTGGCCGGGTTCTCGGTGGAGACGATCTTGGGCGCTCTCGGCGGCAGCCTCGAGCCGCTGCTGGAGGCGGTGAAAAAGGGTGCCATCAAGGGCATCGTGGCCGTGGTAGGCTGTACCAACACCCGCAACGGGCACGATGTCAAGGGGCTCGCCATCATGAGGGAGCTCATCAAGCGCGACCTTTTGGTCATCAGCGCCGGGTGTCTGTCCAGTACAGCGCAGATAGCAGGTCTGACGCTGCCGGAAGCCGCAGAGGAGGCCGGAGAAGGTCTGCAGGCCCTGTGCAAAGCCTTGGGCATTCCGCCGGTCCTGAACTTCGGCTCCTGTGTGGACATCGGCCGCATCGGCGTTATCGTAACAGCCATTGCCGATGCGCTGGGAGTCGACCCCAGCGAGCTCCCCATAGCAGTCTCTGCGCCGGAGTACCTGGAGCAGAAGGCGGTCATGGACGGAGTCTTCGCGGTGGCCTTTGGAATCCTAACCCACATCGGCCCGGTTCCGCCGGTGACGGGAAGCCCGCTGGTCACCAAGGTGTTGACGGAGGATATAGAGCAGCTGACCGGCGGCAAGGTACTGGTGGAAGAGGACCCCGTGCGGGCCGTCGATATCATAGAGGCGCATATCAACACCAAACGCGCCAACCTTGGCTTGTAGGACAACCCTCTGTGGGCCGTCAGGAGTGGGGCGTTGGGCTGGGCCATGATCTGGGCCTGGCCCAACGCCCCTTTGCACATCCCGGCCACGCGGCCGGTCCAGCGATTATCTAGAGCTCCTCTAGAATTTCGCACGTCCGCTTTAGACCGGCATTTTCCGCTCTCTCCCGGTCCACCACTTACAGGCGCGAACCCTTACCCAATTCCCCCACCGCATAAAAACCCCGAGCCAGCCTCATAATACCGTCGAGGACCAGAGGTAAAAGGAGGGAAAATTGATGGCCAAAGAGGACGTCTGCTCTCTTTGTGGATCGAGCTCACCCAACGTGGACTTCTGCAGCGAGTGTGACACGACGGTTTGTGAGGATTGCGGCACCTTCGTGAGCGATTACTCCTACTGCCCGGACTGTTACGAGGGCCTGCCCAAATCCTCTTGCCTGAATTGTGGGGAGGAGATCACCGCCCTCGAGGCTCAGACAGGTGAATGTCCATATTGTGGGGGCACCTAGGCCCGCATAGCTCCTCCACGAAGGGGGGAGATTAGGTGTAGAGGATATCCTCTTGGTGTCTGGCGCCAGCACCGGGCAAGAAGAGGTCGGCTGAGGCCGGCCTCTCTTGTTCCAGTGGTAGGACAACAGCCGGGAGGTCTCTGCTTTGCGGTTCGTGGTTTGCGTCAAACAGGTTCCTGATACCGCCGAGGTGAAGGTGGACCCGCGGACCAACACCCTCAACCGCAAGGGAGTCCCCTCCATCGTCAACCCCTACGACATGCACGCCGTGGAGGAGGCCGTCCGATGGAAGGAGGCCCTGGGCGGTGAGGTCATCCTGATCTCCATGGGACCACCGCAGGCCGAGAAAGCCCTGCGTAAGGCCCTGGAGCTGGGGGCAGACCGGGCTATACTCCTGACCGACCGGGCTTTTGCCGGATCCGATACCTTGGCCACGAGCTACGTCCTGGCGCTGGCCATAAGAAGCCTTGGGCCGGTTGACCTTATCCTCTGTGGAAAACAGGCCATAGACGGTGATACCGGCCAAGTAGGACCGGGTATCGCGCGCAGGCTCCGCCTCCCGCAGTTGACCTACGTCTTGAAGATCGAGAGCCTTGACAGACAGGAGATCGTCGTCTGGAGAAAGCTGGCCGACGGGCGAGAACGGGTCAGGGCCCGGTTGCCGGCCCTAGTGACGGTGGTCAAGGACATCAATACCATCCGGTACGCTCCCCTTCCCAACCTCATTCAAGCTCAGCGAGCCGAGGTCGAGGTCTGGGGAGCCGCAGACTTGGAGGTTGACAGGTCGAAGGTCGGCCTCAAGGGATCGCCCACGCAAGTAGTGAAGATCTTTCCGCCTCCCGGACGGCCGGGCGGCGAGGTCCTGAACCCCGACGGGCGAGAGGTGGACGCGGCAGTCGCGCAGGTCGTGGATAACCTGGTCACCCGTAAGATCATCAGCAACCGGTGAGGTGTGAGGATGTCGGTGGCTTGCGCACAGCGTCACGTAACGGACGAGCCTTACCTCAAGGAGAAGCGGCCGGAAACTGCGCCGCGACAGGGGGACGAGGGAGTCTGGGTGTTTGTGGAGCATCTCG
>DFND01000022.1 GCA_002375895.1 Firmicutes bacterium UBA3576 | reverse complement strand
AAAAACAAGACAGGCGCGAAGCGCCTATGCTATTCTATTACACGTCCACTGTAATGTCAAGATCTAGCTCCGGGGGGTAGATAACCCTCATCAAGAACAGCCCCCGGGCCGGCGCCGTAGGGCCCGTCAGGGTCCGGTCTCCGGTGCGCAGAGCCTCGCTCAGGTCCTCGGGGAGCTTCCCCCTGCCGACCTCCACCAGAGTCCCCACGATTACCCTCATCATGTTGTAGAGGAAGCCGTCGGCCCGGGCGGTGATGCGGATCAACCGGTGACCCGGCGGGCAGAGCGGATCCGGGGCTTCCACCTCGACCGTTAGGGCTCGGAGCTCCCGCACGGTGGTGCGTGCCGAGCTCCCCTCGTTCCTAAAGGCGCGGAAGTCGTGCCTGCCCGTCAAGATGGCGGCCGCCCTTCGCATCCTCTCGACGTCCAGTGTGCCCCGCACGTGCCAGGTGAAGTCACCGAGGATACACGAGGGGTGTAGGCCGTTCCAGATGAGGTACACGTACTCCTTCTCCAGGGCCGACCGAACCGGATGAAAGCTCGCGGGGACCTCCCAAGCACTCATGACGCAGATATCCTCAGGCAACCTACTGTTCATGGCCTGCGGGAACCTAGCTATAGGTATCGTGCTCCGTGTCTTAAAGGAGACCACTTGACCGAGGGCGTGGACTCCGGCGTCCGTTCGGCCCGCCCCCAGCACCGTCACCCTTTCACCGATCAGCGACTCCAGACAGGCCTCAAGGACTCCCTGGATGGTCGGGCCCCTTGACTGTCGCTGAAAGCCCAAGTAACGGGTGCCCTTGTACTGCACCCTGCAGGCCAGGTGCCGCAAAGGATCACCTCCCGGGGAGGGGGCCGAACCGCATGAGGAGCACCCCGGCGGTGAGCCCGATCATCACGGCCGCTGCCACGGCATCGGTGCTTGTAAACTTCATTACCTTCATACGGGTGCGGTTCTCGCCCCCACGGTAGCACCGGGCTTCCATGGCCAGAGCCAGGTCATCGGCTCGTCTGAAGGCGCTGATAAAGAGGGGCACCAGTAGCGGAACCATGTTCTTAGCCCGGGTAAAGATGTTCCCGCTCTCGAAGTCCGCCCCACGGGCCATCTGGGCCTTCATGATCTTCTCGGCCTCATCGAGCAGGGTCGGTATGAACCTCAGGGCTATGGTCATCATCATGGCCAGTTCGTGGGCCGGCAGCCCGATAGCCCTAAAGGGGTTCAGCAACCTCTCCAGGCCGTCCGTGAGGTCAATCGGTGACGTCGTCTGGGTGAGGAAGGAGGTCGTTAAGATCAACAAGATCAGCCTAAGGCCCATGAAGGCCCCCTGGCGGAGCCCCTCCCAGGTCGCGGTAAGGGGCCCTAGGGTAAACAGCGCGGTGCCCTCGACCATAAACACGTGCAGGACCACTGTGAGGATGATTATGAATAGTACGGGGCGAAGAGTGCCGAACAAGGTTCGGGGGTCGATCCCCGTCAGGACGATGACCATAATCGGTAGAAGGGCCAAGAAGGCATAGCCCACAAAATCGGTCACCATGAACAGGATGACGATGTAGACGAGAATGGCCAGGATCTTCGTCCGGGCATCTAGCTTGTGTATTACCGACTCTCCCGGGATATACTGCCCTAGCGTTACGTTCTTCAACATCAGCCTTCACCCTTCCGGGCGCCCAACAAGGTCAGCAGCTCGTCCCTAGCCTCGGCAACGGTAAGTACGTCCCCGCGAACAGCAACACCTTTCTCCGCTAACCGGGCCATCAGAAGGGTCACCTGAGGCGCATTCAACCCCAGGCTCTGGAGGCGTAGGGGCTCGCGAAACACCTCGCGGGGTGAGCCGTCCATCACGATCTCGCCCTCCGACATGACCAGGAGGCGCCCCACCAGACGCGCTACGTCCTCCATGTTATGAGAGACCAGGATCACAGTCACTCCCATGCGGTCATGGAGCTCCTTGATCCTACCCAGGATCTCATCCCGTCCCCGAGGATCGAGCCCTGCCGTGGGCTCGTCTAGGATGAGATACCTCGGACGGGTGGCTATGACGCCCGCGATAGCCACCCGGCGCATCTGCCCGCCTGAGAGCTCGAAGGGCGAGCGGTTCCGGAGGTCCCAGTCCAGGCCTACTAGGTCCATGGCCTCCCTGACCCGCTCTGTCAGCTCGTTGCCCTCTATCCCCATATTCTTAGGCCCGAAGGCGATATCGGCGAAGACGGTCTCCTCAAAGAGCTGGTGCTCGGGGTATTGGAAGATGAGGCCAACCTTCCGTCGTGCCTCTTTAAGCGCGGCGGGGGAGTTGAGCTCAACCTCATCTACGACCACCTTGCCCGAGGTCGGGCGTAGAAGTCCGTTAAAATGCTGCACCAGCGTGGACTTCCCGGAGCCCGTAGCTCCGATGAGGCCGACCATCTCACCGTCCTCGATGGTCAGGTTGACATCGCGCACGGCGGTTATACAGATCTGCTTCCCTATGGTATATACGTGGGTCAAGTTCTGGGTTACTATGGGCATAACAGCTTCTCTATCTCCCTAGCCATCTCGCCGACATCGAGAATTGCCTCGTCTATCGGCACCCCTGCCGCCCTGAGCTGGGCGGCGAGCTCGGTCATAGGAGGGACATCCAGCCCTAGGTCCTTGAGGAGCTGCACCCGCCGGAACACCTCTCGCGGAGTTCCATCCAGCACCACCTGGCCCTGCTCCATAACCACCACTCGGTCAGCGCGCACGGCCTCCTCCATGAAGTGGGTGATGTAGACGACGGTGATGCCCTCCTCGCGGTTGAGCTTCCTCACCACCGAGAGGACCTCTTCCCTGCCCACGGGGTCCAGCATCGACGTCGGTTCATCGAGGATTATGATCTCCGGCCGCATGGCCAGGATGCCGGCAATAGCCACTCGCTGCTTCTGTCCGCCGGAGAGGAGATGAGGAGCGTGGTGGGCATAGCCCATCATCCCCACGGCCGCCAGGGCCGCGTCCACGCGTCGCCGGATTTCGCCGGGTTCCACGCCGAGGTTCTCGGGGCCGAAGGCGACATCTTCCTCGACCACCGTGGCGACTATCTGGTTGTCCGGGTTCTGGAAGACCATGCCCGCCGTCTGTCGCACTTCCCAGCGACGCCCTTCGTCGGCGGTATCGATGCCGCGAACCCAGACTCTACCGCCAGTTGGGAGCAGGAGCGCGTTGAAGGTCTTGGCCAGGGTGGACTTGCCGGAGCCATTATGCCCGATAACGGCCAGGAATTCCCCTCGTCTCACCACGAGGTTAACCCCGGCTATGGCCAGCACCATTGAGTCGCCGCTGGAGTAGGTGTGTTCCAGGTTCTCCGTTCTGATTATGGCCTCCTTCTCCTCTCCCATTTACCTTGCCCCCTGAAAAAGTAACAGAGGAGTGCGGCTTACACCGCCACTCCCTGCGGTCGTGCGACACGGGTGATGTTTGAACCTGCAGGGCGGATATAGTTTTTGTAACCCTCAGGCTCAACGCCTAGCCCGGCTAAACAAGCTCGAGGAAGACCATAGGAGCTCCGTCCCCGCGTCTGGGCCCGATCTTGACTATCCTCGTATAACCCCCCTGACGCTCCCGGTAGCGAGGGGCGACCGTATCAAAGAGCTTCTTCACTACGCTCTCGTCTACCAGGTAGGCCATGGCCTGTCTGCGGGCGTGAAGGTTACCCCGCTTGGCCAGGGTGATCAGCTTCTCGGCTATCGACTGCACCTCTTTAGCTTTGGCCTCGGTGGTCTCTATCCGTTCAGATTCCAGAAGGGAGGTGACCAACCCACGCAGAAGCGCGCGACGCTGGCCACTCGAGCGCCCCAGTTTAGCGTATCCCATGTCCTTTCCCCCCTCCTCCCTATTCCTGCTGTTCCTTCAGCTTCAGGCCAAAGGCCGCGAGCCTCTCCTCAACTTCTTGCAACGACTTCTTGCCCAGATTCCTGACCTTCATCATATCCTCAGCGGTCCGCTCCGTCAACTCGCCGATGGTGTTGATGCCGGCCCGCTTGAGACAGTTGTAGGAGCGTACGGAGAGGTCGAGCTCATCTATGGACATCTCCAGGATCTTATCCTTGTCGTCCTCTTCCTTCTCGACCATGATCTCGACGTCTTCAATGTCCTCGGTGAGGTTAATGAACAGGCTCAAATGCTCCGCCAAGATCTTCGCCGCCAAGCTGGTGGCCTCGTCGGGCTTTATGGTCCCGTTGGTCCAGACCTCCAAGGTCAGTTTGTCGTAGTCCGTCCTCTGGCCAACGCGGGTATCCTCCACGGTGAAATTGACCTTCCTGATAGGCGTGAAGATGGAATCCACCGGGATCACGCCGATGGGCTGATCGGGTTTCTTGTTCCGGTCCGCGCTGACGTAGCCCCGGCCCCGCTCCACCGTCATCTCCATAACCAGCCTGCCGTCCTGATCAAGGGTGGCTATATGATGGTCGGCGTTCAAGATCTCCACGTCGGCGTCGGTCTGGATGTCGGCCGCCGTCACCTCTCCCTCGCCTTCCACTTCGATCCGTAAGGTGCGCGGCTCTTCCGTATGCATCTTGATCCACAGTTCCTTGACGTTGAGAATTATCTCGGTAGTATCCTCGACCACACCTGGGATGGTGGAAAACTTGTGGAGCACCCCGTCGATCTTTACCGAGGTCACTGCTGCTCCGGGAAGAGAAGAGAGGAGTATCCGCCGCAACGAATTGCCAAGGGTCGTGCCGTAGCCTCTTTCTAGGGGCTCTACGACAAATTTCCCGTAACGGTTGTCGTCAGATAATTCTACGCACTCGATCCTCGGCCTCTCGATCTCTATCAACTCGCTAACCCCCTTCGGCTGAAACGGGAATCCGCTCACTCTTAACGGGAGTACAGCTCGACGATGAGGTGCTCCTTGATGGGCGCCTCAATATCCTCGCGGGCGGGAACGCGCAACACGGTGCCCTTCATGCTCTCCTCGTCTAGGCTAAGCCATGCTGGTATGGGTCTGGAGCCGACGCTCTCGGCCAATTCTTTGAACCTAGCAAGTCCCCGGCTGCTCTCCCGTACGGCTATCTCGTCCCCCTCTCGCACGAGGTAGGAGGGGATATCGACCTTGCGACCGTTTACCTGTATATGCCCGTGCCTCACGATCTGTCGGGCTTCCCGTCTGGAAGAGGCCAGGCCCAGTCGGTAGACCACGTTATCAAGGCGCCTCTCGAGCAGTTGGAGCAGAACCTCGCCGGTAACTCCCTTGGACCTCTCCGCCCGTTCGAAATACCGACGGAACTGCCTCTCTAGAAGGCCGTACATCCTCTTGACCTTCTGCTTCTCCCTCAGCTGGATCCCGTACTCCGAAAGCTTGCGTCGAAACTGTCCACGCTCTCCTGGCGCGTAGGACCGGCGCTCGAAGGAGCATTTATCGCTGTAACACCTGTCGCCCTTGAGGAACAGCTTCTCGCCCTCGCGGCGACAGATTCGGCATACTGCACCGGTATACCGTGCCAATGACTACACCTCCCTGCTGGGGCCTAATGTCTATTCTACCATCAATACCGGTAAATCATGCCTGCCTCGCCTCATTATGCCAGATTAGACCCTTCTGCGCTTGCGGGGCCGGCATCCGTTATGGGGGATGGGGGTGACGTCCTTGATGCTGTTCACCTCAAGCCCAGCCGCCTGGAGGGAGCGAATAGCCGCCTCTCTCCCCGCTCCAGGGCCCTTTACGTAGACCTCAACCTCTCGCATCCCGTACTCCATGGCCTGGCGGGCAGCGCTCTCCGCGGCCAGGCCCGCAGCGAAGGGCGTCCCCTTTCTAGAGCCCTTATACCCCTGCGTGCCGGCGGTTCCCCAGGCCAGTGTGTTGCCATCACGGTCGGTAATCGTCACTATAGTGTTATTGAAGGTGGAGCGGATATGCGCGATGCCCCGTTCCACGTGCTTACGTTCCTTCTTCTTCGGCCTTGCCCCCTTGCGTCTTCTCCTGGCCATCTTTCGCCCTCCTTCCAGGTGGAATATCTATCACTTCTTCTTCCTGCGGACCCCCACGGTCTTCTTGGGGCCCTTGCGAGTCCTGGCGTTCGTCTTCGTGCGCTGACCCCGCACGGGAAGGCCTCGCCTATGCCGCAAGCCCCTGTAGCAGCCGATATCAATGAGGCGCTTGATGTTCATCTGCACCTCGCGCTGGAGCTCGCCCTCGACCTTGTATTCCTTATCGATGACCTCTCGGATCTTGCTGACCTCTTGTTCGGTCAGGTCCCGCACCCTGGTGTCGGGGTTGATACCTGTCCTCTCAAGGATCTTTTGAGCGCTGGAACGACCAATACCGTAGATGTATGTTAAGGCGATCTCGACCCGCTTGTCACGCGGCAGGTCCACACCAGCGATTCTCGCCATCCCTCACTCACCTCCGTTTAGCCCTGCTTCTGCTTATGTTTGGGGTTTTCGCATATGACCCTGACGTGTCCCTTGCGCTTTATGATCTTGCATTTCTCGCAGATGCGTTTGACTGAAGGCCTTACCTTCATGCCTTGCCCTCCTCACTTGTGCCTGTAGGTAATCCGCCCTCGACTCAGATCGTAGGGGGACAGCTCAACGGTAACTCTATCGCCGGGCAATATCCTGATGAAGTGCATCCTGATCTTGCCTGATACATGGGCCAAGACCTTGTGGCCGTTGTCCAATTCTACACGAAACATGGCGTTCGGTAAAGGCTCCACTACTGTCCCCTGGACCTCGATAACGTCTTCCTTGCCCATGAAATTCCTTCACCCTCCTTCGGGGAGCGGGGTATCATCCTCAGTGGGCACGAGGCTCTGGATGGCGCGCCTGATGTCGCGATTCGTCACCTTCTGGCCCTGCTGCCACCTTTGAGCCAACTCAGTCGCCACGTGAGGCTGCAGCTGCAGGTGCCGCTTGTTCTTCTTCTTGGGCCTGGGCAGACGTCTGAGGTCGCCATCAGCCACCTCGCAGAACCGCTCATCGATCTCCCTGATCACGATGAAATAGCGCCCTCGATCCCTTCCCGCCGTCGACTTCACCAACCGTCCGGGCTCAAAACCTCTAGGTCCGTCGACCATCGGGCCTCACCTCCGTGTCAGCACCTCAGGCTCGCCGTCGGTGACCGCTACGGTGTGCTCGAAATGAGCAGAGAGGCTTCCGTCCTCCGTACGCACCGTCCAGTCGTCCGGCCCCACCTGAACCTTCCAGTGCCCCATGTTCACCATGGGCTCGAGGGCGAAGACCATGCCCTTACGTAGCACAGGCCCGACGCCGGGAGGGCCGAAGTTCGGTATCTGGGGTTCCTCATGCATCGACCTCCCTATGCCGTGTCCCACATACTGCCGGACCACTGAGAACCCGGCGCCCTCCACATGGCTCTGAATGGCGTGGGAGATGTCCGACAACCGGCGACCCTCCCGCATCATCTCGATGCCCTTGTAGAGTGACTCCTCCGTGACCTCGAGGAGCCGCTTCACCTCCCGTGGCACCTTGCCGACCGCCACGGTGAAGGCAGCATCGGCATAAAACCCGTCGACAATCGCCCCCAGGTCTACGCTCAAGATGTCCCCCTCTTCGAGGACCACCTTCTCCGAGGGGATACCGTGCACCACCTCGTCGTTAACCGAGGTGCATATGGAAGCGGGGAAACCCTGATAGCCCAAGAAGGCGGGCCTGGCGCCCAGCCTGCGGATGGTGGTCTCGGCGAGGGTATCCAGCTCCTTGGTCGACATGCCCGGCTTGATGGCCCCCTCCAGGGCCTCCCAGACCAAGGCCACCACCCTGCCGGCCTTACGCATCACGGCCAGCTCCCTGTCGGACTTGATTATTATCATCTAGCCTCTTCCTCGAGGACGGCCTTTATCGCCCCGTAGACGGCGTCCACACTCTGATCCCCGTCCACCTTCTTCAGCAGCCCCCGCTGGCCGTAGTACGTCAAGAGCGGTTCCGTCTGTCTAGCGTAGACCCGCAGGCGTTCCCTTACCGTCTCCTCACGATCGTCGTCCCGCTGGACCAGTTCCCCACCACATTCATCGCATCGGCCCTCGGCCTGCGGGGGGTTGAAGAGGACATGATAAGTGCTGCCGCAGGCCGTGCATACCCGTCGCCCCGATAACCTGGCCACGAGGCTGTCCTCCGGCACCTCCAGGGCCACGACAGCATCAAGCTGCAGTCCCAGCTCCTCCATGGTCGCCGTCAGCGCGTTGGCCTGGTTCAGGGTACGGGGGAAGCCGTCGAGGATGAACCCCCGCCGGCAGTCCTCTGCGGCCATACGGTCCCGAACTATCCCGTTTACGACCTCATCGGGGACCAGCTCTCCCCGGTCCATATATTCCTTGGCGCGACGGCCCAGGGGAGTGCCCTCCTGCACGGCCCGTCTGAACATATCGCCGGTTGATATATGAGGTACCCCGTAGGCCTCGGCCAGCCTCTCCGCCTGGGTTCCCTTACCCGCGCCGGGCGGGCCCAAAAGGATGATGTGCATCGTCCTGTCCCCTCCACCAGCTACCGGCGCATGAAGCCCTGGTAGTGTCGCATCAGCAGGTGGGCCTCGATCTGTTTCATGGTCTCCAGCGCCACACCAACCACGATCAGCAGCCCTGTGCCCCCGAACCAGAGGTTGGGGATGTCGAAGATGGCCTGGAAGATCTGCGGCATCACCGCTATCGTGGCCAGGAAGATGGCCCCCACCAGGGTTATCCTGACCAAGACACGATCCAGGTACTGGGTGGTGGGCTTGCCGGGTCTTATCCCCGGAATGAAGCCGCCGTACTTCTTCAGGTTGTTGGCCACGTCAGCTGGATTGAAGGTAACGGCGGTGTAAAAGTAGGTGAAAACCACCACCAACAAGAAATAGCTAACGTTGTACACCGTCCCGCCCGCTTGGAAGAAGTCGACTACCGCCTGGGCCCAGGGGTGTTGTATAAACTGAGCGATGGTCGCCGGGAAGAGCAGAATCGATTGCGCGAAGATCACCGGGATGACTCCGGCCTGGTTCACGCGCATCGGGATGTGAGTGCTCTGTCCACCGTATATGCGCCTGCCGACGACGCGCTTCGAGTACTGAACGGGGATGCGCCTTTGCCCCTCCTGAATCCACACGATGGCGGCAATGACCGCCAGGGCGACTACCCCCAGGATCAGCACAGTGAAAATGTTCAAGGCGCCCGCGCGCAGGAGGGAGACCATGTTAACGGCGCCTTGGGGCAGCCCTGACACTATTCCGGCGAAAATAATCAGGGATATACCATTGCCTATTCCCTTATCCGTGATCTGTTCGCCGAGCCACATCAAGAAGGCCGTGCCAGCCGTCAGCACGATCACTATAACCGCGATAGAGTCCAGGCCCGGGTCCACCAAGGCATTCATGTTGCGCATCCAGAAGGCCATTCCCGTGGCCTGGATCAGGGCGAGGACGACGGTGCCGTAGCGCGTATACTGCGTCAGCTTCTTCCGACCCTCAACCCCCTCTTTGGCCCACTGCTCGAACTTGGGCACGACTATAGTGAGCAGCTGCATAATAATCGAGGCGTTGATGTACGGCATTATGGACATCGCGAACAGGGAAAACCTCGACAGGGCACCGCCGGAGAATACATTGAGCATGCCGATGAGGTTGCCCTGCTGAAAGAACTGCTCAATGACCGCCGTATTTACGCCGGGCACTGGGATTAGGGCGCCGATTCGGAACACTATAAACATCCCGATTGTGAACAGTATCCGGCGACGTAGTTCACCGATCTTCAGGGCGTTGCGCAGCGTGCCCAGCACCTAGATCACCTCGGCCTTGCCGCCCGCCGCCTCGATCTTCTCGACGGCGGCCTTACTGAACCGGTGAGCCTTGACCGTTAGCGCCTTGGTCAGTTCTCCCGCGGCCAAAATCTTGACCCCGCTCTTGAGGTCTCTTACCACTCTCTCCTGTAGCAACAGCTCCGGCGTTACCTCGGTGCCCTCAGCAAATCTCTCCAGGGCTCCCACGTTGACCGGGACGTACTCTTTCCGGAAGGGGTTCTTGAAACCCCGCTTGGGCAAACGCCTGTAGAGGGGCATCTGGCCCCCTTCAAAACCGGGCCTGACCCCGCCCCCGGCGCGGGCCTTTTGCCCCTTATGCCCCCTACCCGAGGTCTTTCCGAGTCCGGAGCCCATGCCCCGCCCCACTCTCTTGCGCCCCCTTCTCTGCCCCGGGGCGGGCCGTAGCTCGTGTAGTTTCATGCGTGGCACCCCCTTACCTGGTCCATGCTACCCGACTATCTCCTCCACCGATTTGCCGCGGAGACGAGCCACTTCCTCGGCGCTCTTCAGGTTCTTCAGACCTTCGATGGTAGCGTATACCATATTGTTAGCGTTGGAGGACCCCAAAGACTTGGTCAGGATATCCCGGATCCCGGCCAGCTCCAGGACCGCCCGCACCGGGCCCCCCGCGATAACGCCGGTACCCTCGGAGGCCGGCTTCAGGAGCACCTTGCCGGCGCCGAAATGTCCGATGATCTCGTGGGGTATAGTGGTCCCCACCAGCGGGACCTCGATGAGGTTCTTCTTCGCGGCCTGAACGCCTTTACGCACGGCCTCGGGTATCTCTGCAGCCTTGCCGAGGCCGGCCCCGACGCGGCCCTTACCGTCTCCGACGACCACCAGGGCACTGAAGCTGAACCGGCGGCCGCCCTTGACCACCTTGGCCACTCGGTTGATATTCACTACCTTCTCTTCAAACTCGCTCTCCTCGCGCTCGTACCTGTCCACCACATGACCTCCCTTCCCTTAGAACTTCAGGCCGGCCTCCCTGGCCCCTTCCGCTACGGCGGCCACTCTACCGTGGTAAAGATACCCACCTCTATCGAAAACGACCCGTTCAATTCCCTTATTTATGGCTCGCTTCGCGACTAGCTGCCCTACCATCCTGGCACCCTCAACGGTGCCGTGGGCTTTGCCAACCTGTTCGCGAATCTCGGGGTCCAGGGTGGAGGCGGCAGCAAGCGTGGTCCCGGTCTCGTCGACGATGACCTGGGCATATATATGCTTGGAGCTCCGGAAGACGCTGAGGCGCGGCCGCTCAGCAGTGCCGAATACCTTCCGCCTGACGCGAAGATGTCTACGACGCCTGGCAATTTCCCTGGGATTTCCTCTCGCTCTCACCCAGCTCCCTCCTTTCCCAAAGACAACAGACCCTATCCGACCTTGCCGGCCTTGCCCATCTTCCTGCGGACTCTCTCGCCCTCGTACCTGATCCCCTTGCCCAGATACGGCTCCGGCTTCTTCACGGCCCGGATCTTCGCGGCCACTTCGCCCACCAGCTGCTTATCGATGCCGTGAACCCGGATCGCCGTGGGGTTAGGGACCTCTATCTGGATCCCCTCGGGGGGCGTGATCTCAACCGGGTGCGAATAGCCAACGCTGAGCACCAGCTTACGTCCGCTCAACGAGGCGCGGTATCCGGTTCCGACCAACTGCAGGGACTTACTGAACCCCTTGGTCACCCCTTCGATCATGTTCGCGATTAGGCTTCGGGTTAAGCCGTGCAACGACCTGTGTTGCCTCTCGTCGGAGGGCCTCTGGACTACGATCTTCCCATCCTCGATCTTGACGGTCATATCAGGGTGAAAATCCTGGCTCAGCTCGCCCTTGGGCCCCTTGACGGTAACCGTGTTGCCCTTTATCTTGACATCCACACCGTTGGGAATGGTTATGGGGGCCTTTCCTACCCTTGACACAGCGTCACCTCCTCCGCTCCTACCCTCTACCAGACCCGGCAGAGGACTTCGCCACCTATGCCCTCTCGCCGCGCCTTCTTATCGGTCATAACCCCTTTGGAGGTGGAGAGAATCGCGATTCCCAGTCCTCCGAGGACCCGTGGGATCTCGTCCTTACCCACGTACACCCGCAAGCCCGGTCGACTGACCCTCTCTATGCCGGTTATAACCCGTTCCTTGTCCGGGCCATATTTGAGATAAAGCCTCAGCACGCCCTGCTTGTTGTCCTTTATGAACTCGTAATCCCTTATAAATCCTTCTTCTTTCAGGATCTTGGCGAGTTCTTCCTTTATCTTTGAACGCGGCACGTCTACCAGCTCGTGCCTGGCGGTATTGGCATTGCGGATCCTGGTCAGCATGTCCGCTATAGGATCGTTGAGCGTCACCCCTACATCACCTCCTCACGGCCGACGTGGTTACCAGCTCGCCTTCTTCACGCCGGGTATCTCGCCCCTGTGCGCCATCTCGCGGAAGCACATGCGACAGAGCTGAAATTTCCGCATGTATCCCCTGGGCCGGCCACACACCTTACAACGGTTACGCGCCCGCACCCGGTACTTGGGCTTTCTCTTGGCCTTCTCTATAAGGGCTTTTCTGGCCACGATTTACCCCCCTTCTGGCTCAGGCGGCCCACCTGAAGGGCATGCCCAACAATTTAAGGAGTTCTCTGGCCTCCTCGTCGGTCTCCGCGCTGGTAACGATGGTGATATCCATCCCCCTGACCCTGTCCACCTTGTCGTAATCGATCTCGGGGAAGATCAGCTGCTCGCGGAGGCCGAGGGAGTAGTTCCCCCTGCCGTCGAAGGCCCTGTCCGAGACCCCTCTGAAGTCGCGGACCCGAGGCAGTACGACGTTGAATAATTTATCCAGGAAATCCCACATGCGTTCGCCGCGCAGCGTTACTTTGCAGCCTATGGGCATTCCCTTGCGGATCTTAAAGTTAGAGACCGACTGCTTAGCCCGGGTGATTATGGGCCTCTGGCCAGTAATGGCCATTATATCCGCAACCGCTCCGTCGAGGGCCTTAGGGTCTTGTACGGCCTCCCCAACCCCCATGTTCACTACGACCTTGATCAGACGGGGAGCCTGCATCTTGTTCTCGTAGCCGAACTTCTCAACCAGAGCGGGAACCACTTCTCGTTCGTAAAGCTCCTTCAACCTAGCCATGCCTCCGAACCCTCCTTTCGCCCCGCGTGGCACCCCGCTAGTCCAGAACCTCGCCGCACTTCTTGCAGACCCGAACGCGGGTACCGTCTTCCAGTCGACGCCTTCCCGTCCGGGTAGGCTGGTTACACTTGTTACAGATCACCATTACCTTCGACGCGTGGAAGGGGGCCTCTATGTCGACGATACCGCCCTGCATAACCTTCTGTGTGGGCTTCTGGTGCTTCTTAACCACGTTTACGCGCTCGACAACGACCTTGCCTTCCGCGGGGAGGACTTCGAGAACCTTGCCCTTTTTGCCCTTATCCTTGCCGGACAAAACGAGCACCCTGTCTCCCTTCTTGACGTGCATTTTCCCGGCCATCTCGTTGCCCCCCTCTCCTCTTCATAGGACCTCCGGCGCCAGGGAGATGATGCGCATGTACTCCTTCTCGCGCAGCTCCCTCGCCACAGGACCGAAGATTCGTGTTCCCATGGGCTCCTTGTTGTCCCGTATGAGCACGGCGGCGTTATCGTCGAACTTGATGATGGACCCGTCGGGCCTTCGCACACCGGTTTTCGTCCTCACGACGACGGCTCGGACCACGTCGCCCTTCTTCACCACGCCACCAGGAGCGGCCTCCTTCACCGAGGCTACGATGATGTCGCCGACGTTGGCGTACCTACGGCGGGTACCGCCCGGCACCTTTATGACCATGATCTCCTTGGCGCCGGTGTTATCCGCGACACGGAGCCTCGTCTGAACTTGAATCACTCCTACCCCTCCTTCCAACCCCAGCTCAGAACGGCGGCTACTGGGTGCGCTCGATGATCTCGATGACCTTCCAGCGCTTCTCCTTGCTCAAGGGGCGGGTCTCCATGATCCGGACCACGTCGCCCTCACGGCACTGGTTGGTCTCATCGTGAGCCTTATACTTCTTCGTCCGCTTGATCCTGCGCCCATAAAGGGGGTGGGCCACGAGACGCTCGACAGCTACTACCACCGTCTTGTCCATCTTGTCACTCACTACCGTGCCTATCCGGATCTTACGCCTGCCGCGTCCTTTCGTCATCGACCGTTACCCCCTTTCGCCAGCTCTCGCTCGCGCAGGATGGTCTGCACCCGGGCGATATCCCTCTTGACGGCCCTGATCCGCATGGGGTTGTCGATATCGCCGGTAGCCTTTTGGAACCGCAGGTTGAACAGCTCCTCCTTGAGCTCGTCGAGCTTTCTATTCAATTCTTCCGTGGTCATCTCACGGATCTCCCTAGCCTTCACTTCCCTCACCTGCACCTTCCCGTTTGACGAAGCGAGTCCTAATGGGCAGCTTGTGGGAGGCCAGACGCATGGCTTCCCTGGCCACGTCCTCCGGCACCCCGGAGAGCTCGAAGAGGACCCGCCCCGGCTTAACCGCCGCCACCCAATATTCCGGCACGCCCTTACCGCTTCCCATACGGGTCTCGGCCGGCTTAGCCGTTATGGGTTTTTGCGGGAATATCTTGATCCAGACTTTGCCGCCGCGCTTGATGTGTCGGGTCAGCGCCACGCGGGCCGCCTCTATCTGACGGTCGGTGATCCAACCGGCTTCAAGCGCCTGAAGCCCATATTCCCCGAAGAAAACCGTGTTACCCCTGCGCGCCATTCCCTTTGGGGAAGGACGATGCTGCTTCCTCCACTTGACGCGTTTGGGCATTAGCATGGTTAGCTTCCTCCTTCCGCGGCCTGTCCCTCGTCCTTCTCCGGAAGCACCTCGCCTTTGTTAATCCAGACCTTGACGCCTATCTGCCCGTAGGTCGTGAAGGCCTCGGCGAAGCCATAATCGATATCCGCGCGGAGCGTGTGCAGAGGAACGCTGCCCTCAGCATACCACTCACGCCTCGACATCTCCGCGCCCCCGAGGCGACCGGAACACATAACCTTGATGCCCTTGGCGCCTAACCGACGGGCTCTCGAAACGGCCTGCTTCATGGCCCTCCGGAAGGAAATCCTTCGCTCCAACTGGGCGGCCACGTTCTCAGCTACCAATTGAGCGTCGAGTTCGGGGACCTCGACCTCCACCACGTTAATGGATATCTGCCTCCCGGTCATGCGCTGGATCTCCTGCCGCAGCGCCTCCACCCCGGAGCCACCCTTGCCAATCACCATGCCGGGCCGCGCGGTATGAATGGTGATCTTAACTCTGTTCGCCGCCCTCTCGATCTCCACGCGGGATATGCCGGCGTCGTACATGGTCTTCTTGATATGACGCCGGATCTTAATATCCTCTTGAAGGAGCTCCGCGTAATTCTTATCCGCATACCACCTAGCGTCCCAATCCTTGATAATGCCGATCCGCAGTCCTTTGGGATGGACCTTCTGTCCCATGCGCCTTTAACTCACCTCCTTCTCTTTGACTACCACAGTGATGTGACTCGTTCTCCGCCTGATCTGAAAGGCCTGGCCCCTGGCCCGCGCCCGCCACCTCTTGAGCATCGGCCCCGCGTTTACGAAGGCCTCGGAGATGTACAGGTCTTCCCGATTCAGGTCGAGGTTGTGTTCAGCGTTGGCCGCTGCGGACTGGACGACCTTCTCGACAACCCGGGCGGCCCTACGGGGTACATAGCGCAGGATAGCCAGGGCCTCCTCGACGGGCTTGCCGCGGACCAAGTCCACCACTAGCCGAGCCTTGCGAGGAGAAATCCGTACGTATTTAGCTACTGCTCGCGCTTCCATCCCCAGACCTCCTTACTTGAGCGCCGTGGACCTTTCGGTGTGGTGGCCGTGCCCGCGGAAGGTCCTTGTGGGCGCGAATTCTCCGAGTTTGTGACCGACCATCTCCTCGGTAATGTAAATAGGCACGTGTTTGCGGCCATCATGGACGGCTATCGTGTGACCTACCATCTCGGGGACAATGGTGCAAGCCCTGGCCCAGGTCTTGATGACTCTCTTCTCACCCTTAGCGTTAAGCTGGTCGATCCTCTTCATCAGCTTCTCGTCAACGTAAGGGCCTTTCTTGAGAGACCTCCCCATGAGCGTTTACGCCTCCCTTCTAGCCGCACGGGTTATTTGCGCCGCCGGACGATTAGTTTGTCGGACTTCTTCTTCTTACGGGTCTTCTTGCCCAACCTCTTGCCCCATGGTGAAGTGGGGTTTCTTCCTATGGGAGATTTACCCTCCCCGCCGCCATGGGGGTGGTCCACCGGGTTAGTGGCTACGCCCCGCGTGGTGGGCCTGATGCCCAACCACCTAGCGCGACCCGCCTTACCCAGGTTGATGTTCTCGTGCTCGACGTTACCGACCTGGCCGACGGTCGCCCGGCAGTCGACCTTTACCAGCCTTACCTCTCCCGACGGCAATCGGATGTGACACCACTCACCTTCCTTGGCCAGCAGCTGTGCCGCCGTACCGGCTGACCTCACCAGCTG
>DFND01000069.1 GCA_002375895.1 Firmicutes bacterium UBA3576 | reverse complement strand
AGCCGCCCCCTCCTACTCGATTTTTTCCTCTTCAGGCAGGATATCGGGGGCGGAAGGGAGAAGCGAGCAATATACAGGGTTGCATAGTTACTCAGTTCTGCATAATCATTCACCGGAAGGGGGAACAGCGCATGCCGAGAAAGGTCTTGATTCTGGGCGCTGCCGGCAGGGATTTTCACAATTTCAACGTGGCCTTCCGTGACAACCCCGACTACCAGGTGGTGGGGTTCACCGCCACCCAGATACCCGACATCGAGGGCAGGACCTACCCGCCCGAACTGGCGGGCTCCCTGTACCCCGAGGGGATCCCCATCTACCCCGAGGAGGAGCTCAGCGAGATCATCCTCCAACAGGGCGTGGACGAGGTCGTCTTCTCCTACAGCGACGTGACCCACGAGCACGTCATGCACCTGGCCTCCATCGCCACGGCAGCCGGGGCCGATTTCCGCCTGCTGGGCGGGCAGAGCACCATGCTGAAGTCGGAGAAGCCGGTGGTCGCGGTCACGGCGGTGCGCACAGGCGTAGGCAAGAGCCAGACCACCAGGCGCGTGGCCGAGATCCTGCGGGGCCTCGGGCTCAAGGTGGTCGTGATCCGGCATCCCATGCCCTACGGCGACCTGGTCAAGCAGGCCTGCCAGAGGTTCGCCACCTACGAGGACCTCGACAAGCACGAGTGCACCATCGAGGAGCGCGAGGAGTACGAACCGCACATCGACAGGGGCTCGGTGGTCTTCGCCGGGGTCGACTATCTCCGCATCCTCAGGGAGGCCGAAAAGGAGGCCGACGTCATCCTCTGGGACGGCGGCAACAACGATACGCCCTTCTACGTCCCGGACCTGCACATCGCCCTCGTCGACCCCCACAGGCCGGGCCATGAGCTCAGGTACCATCCCGGGGAGGCCAACCTGCGCCGGGCCGACGTGGTGGTCATCAACAAGATCGATACCGCCGACCCGGCTGGGGTGGAGGAGGTGCGGCGTAACATCGCCGAGGCCAACCCGAGGGCGGTGGTCGTGGACGCAGCGTCGCCCATCTTCGTGGACGCCCCGGACGCCATCCGGGGCAAGAGGGTTCTTGTGGTGGAGGACGGTCCGACCCTCACCCACGGGGAGATGAGCTACGGCGCCGGCGTCATGGCGGCCCGCAAGTTCGGGGCGGCCGAGCTGGTGGACCCGCGGCCCTACGCCGTGGGCAGCATCAAGCAGACCTTTGAGAAATACGGTCATGTGGGGTCCCTGCTCCCGGCCATGGGCTACGGCGCCAAGCAGATCAGGGAGCTTGAGGAGACCATCAACGCTGTGGACTGCGACGTCGTGGTCGTGGGCACCCCCATAGACCTGCGGCGGGTAGCGAACATCAAGAAGCCCGCCGTCAGAGTGCGGTACGAGCTACAGGAGATCGGGGAGCCGACCCTGGAGGACCTCCTGAAGAGGTTTGGGAAATAGAGGAGGAGTTCCCAAGGCGACGGTGAATTAGGGGCAGAGGGCATCAGAGGGGCCGACGGCGAGCCCTTGAGGCCGGGGTCCTGATAAGCTGCCTCTGCTCACGGCCGGAAATTCGACCTAGTGGCCTACCTCGCGGGGCAGGTAGGCCACAGTCTTTTGTTGGAGGTGGTGGCGTGGCCAAGCTCCTGAGGTTTCTCCTGTCCGTAGTTAACCTCTTTACGACCTCTGCGGCCCAGGCGCGTTGGCCCGATTAACCGGCTCGAGGGGATAAGGCCACGGGTGTCGACAATCAGCCCCAGGAGGGGAGCGCCATGGAACGGGTAATGGTCGTACCAACGGTTGAGCTGGGCCCGCGGGCCTTTCAGGGTTTCCTGCCGCGCGAGGAGGCCCGCCCGATTATCTCGGTAGTCCGCCGAAGCTATACCTTCGCCGAGCGGTCCGGTGTGGAGCGGGACCCGACCTTCAAACAGATCATCCCCTACGTGGTCTTCGTCCGAGGCGAGGAGGTCTTCGTCATGCGGCGCAAGGCGGCCCAGAGCGAAGAGCGCCTCCACAATCTGATATCCCTGGGCGTGGGCGGTCACGTCAACCCGGCCCCGGGGAGCTTCGAGGATATACTGGAGAGGAACATGCTCAGGGAGGTCAGCGAAGAGGTGGCGGTGTCGGGCTCGTGGAGGGGGCGTCTTGTGGGCCTCATCAATGATGACGCCACCCCGGTGGGCAGGCACCACCTGGGCTTCGCCTACCTGGCCCGTCTCACGGGGACCATCGAGGTGCGCGAGAAGGAGGGCATGGACGGCCGCTTCCTCCCCTTGTCCGTCGTAGGGGAGCTCCGCGTCTCCATGGAGTCCTGGTCGCGTATCCTGCTCGATTCCCTCCTCCTAGGCTAAAGTCAGCCTTTCAGGGCGCGAATGCGGGAGCAGAACACGCCCCAGGGCCGTCAGTGTGCCCTGAGCCCCCTCAAGGGACGCTTCCCCCCCACCGATATCTGTTACGGGGTGATGGGAAGTGTCTTCTTTTTGGGGGATATATGTGGCGAGTTCGGCCCTGCAGGCCCAACGCCTAGCCCTGGACGTGACGGCGCACAACGTGGCCAATGCGGCCACCAAGGGCTATTCACGGCAGGTGGTAACCCTGGCGCCGGGCTATCCGCAGCAGTCCGCCTCCGGGCGCGGACAGGTGGGCAGCGGGGTAGTGGTGCAGGGGATAGAGAGGGTTCGCGACCGCTTCCTGGACATGCAGTATAGAGCTGAGAGCTCGTCCCTGGGCCGGTGGGAGACCCTGGAGGAGGCCCTGCGGGAGATCCAAGTCATGTTTAACGAGCCGTCCCAGGCCGGCCTCAGGGAGGTCCTGAATCAGCTGTGGCGGAGCTTCCAGGAGCTGGCCAACAACCCCGAGGACCCGGCAGTACGGACCATGGTTCTCGAGGACGGCCGGGCCTTCGCCGAGGCGGTACGCCACACTTACAGACAGCTCACGGACCTCCAGTCCAACGTCAACGAGCACATAGCCGGCCAGGTGGAGGAGATAAACCTGCTCGTCCGGGAGATAGCCCATGTGAGCGGCCTCATAGCTCGCACCAAGGTCGGCGGTGATGAGCCCAACGACCTCCTGGACCGGCGCGACCTGCTTCTGGACCAGCTGGCGCGGATGGTGGACGTGGAGGTCAAGGAGGACGACGTCACGGGGTCGGTTTTCGTATCCGTGAACGGCGTGGTCCTGGTCGACGGATCGACCCCGAACCTGCTCGTGGCCACCCCCGGCCCGGGCGGGGGATACGAGGTCAGGACCGAGGGCGGTAACGTCCTCACGGTGAAGTCGGGCTCGCTGAGGGGGCTCCTGGAGCTGCGGGACGAGATCATCCCCCGTCACCTGCAGAACCTGGAGACGTGGGTTACGGCCATCATGGACGCCGTTAACCTGCAGCACGCGGCGGGTTACGACATCAACGGACAGGCCGGCCAGGCCTTCTTCGTCACGGCCGCCGGGTACTCCGTGGCGGGGTCCATAGAGGTCAACCCGGCGCTTGAGCCCCAGCACGTTGCCGCCTCCTCGATGGGGGAGCAGGGGGACGGGGCCAACGCCCTGGCCCTGGCCGACGTCAAGGGCTCACCCCTGGTGAACGGGGCGAGCCCCGACGACTTCTACCTGGCCTGGGTGGCCTCCCTGGGCATCGAGGGCAGGGAGGCCGAGAGGATGGTGGAGAACGGGCGGCTCCTCACCCGGCAGATCGAGCTGCAGCGGGATGACGTCGCCGGGGTTTCCCTCGACGAGGAGATGACGCGGATGATCATGTACCAGCACGCCTATAACGCCGCGGCGCGGATGATAACCGCCCTGGACGAGGCCCTCGACGTCGTCATCAACAGGATGGGCCTGGTAGGAAGGTAGGTGAGAGCGGTGAGAGTCACGCTGATGGGCACCATAGACCGCTACATGTTCAGCCTGGCGAAGGTGTCCGACCGCATGAAGGGCCTTGAGGAGGACCTGGCCACCGGGCGGGCCTATCACCTTCCCTCGGACAACCCGATGAAGGTGGCTCGCGCGCTCCGGTGGCGGAATAAGATCGGGGAGGCCGAGACCTACCTCCGGAACGTCGACGACGGCCTCGCCTGGCTCACCTCCACGGAGACGGCCCTGGCCTCTCTGACCTCGTTGGTGAGCAGGGCTCGCGACCTGGCCCTGCAGGGGGCCTCTGACACAGTGCCGGCCACTTCTCGGCAGGCCCTGGCCCGGGAGGTCGCGCAGATCGTGGAGCAGGCGGTGGACGTGGCCAACTCGCGACACGCCAACAGGTACCTCTTCGGAGGCCGGAGGACGATGACCCAGCCCTTCCTCCTGGCGCCCGACGGTTCGGCGGTCTCCTACCAGGGGGAAAACGGGTCCCTACTCAGAAAGGTAGGCGAGGGCGTGGAAGTGGCCATAAACCTCACCGGCGGCGACATGTTCCCCGCCGGGTCTCCCTTCCAGGCCCTGATAGACCTCAGGGACGCGCTCTTGGCCGATGACGGCAAGGCCGTCGAGAGCTCCCTCGCCGCCCTGGACCAGATGCTGGATCACCTCATCACCCTGCGCGCGGAGGTCGGGGCCAGGATGAACCGGCTCGAGGCCGTCCGCGACCGCCTGGAGGCCGCGAAGCTGGACATGGAGCGCATGCTGGAGGGCGAGGAAGGGGTGGACCTGGCCCGGCTGATAGTGGATTTCCGGGCGTCGGAGACGACCTATCGCGCCGCCCTGGCCACCGGGGCTAGGATCCTTCAGCCCACCCTCGTGGATTTCCTCCTGTAAGATAGAGGGAGGTGGGTGGAGTGCACGTACATACAGCGCGCTTTGGGAGGATCGAGGTCGAGGAGGACAGGGTAATAACCTTCCCGCGCGGGATCTACGGGTTTGAGCACTGCAGGCGGTTTTTCCTGCACAGGGAGCCCTTCAGGGGCCGCCCTGTGGAGGCGTGGTTGGCCTGGTTACAGAGCGTGGAGGACGGCGACGTCGCCTTTCTGGTAATGGACCCGGCTGTGGCCTTCCCAACCTACCGGCCGGCCGTACCGAAGGCGGACCTCGAGACCGTGGGACTCGCCGCCCAGGCCGACGGCGCCCTGTTGGTCATCGCCGTGGTGCCGCCGGACACGCGGGACATCACGGTCAACCTCAGAGCCCCCCTGCTGGTAAACCCCGCAGAGCGCCTGGGCGTTCAGGTGATCCTGGAGGACGACGCCTATCCCCTGCGACAACCACTGAGCTCCGCCATGTCTAAAGGGCAGGCCAGGATGATAGGCTAGGAACCAGGGAGGGTTCCCGAATACGACAGGGAGGTCAGAAGATGCTGGTCCTGACTCGCAGGGTGGACGAGAGCATAATGCTCGGCGATGACATCGAGATCAAGGTGGTGGACGTCAGGGGAGGCCGGGGCAACTACTCCGTGCGGATCGGTATCGAGGCGCCGCGGCACATCACGGTCCTCCGCAAGGAGGTCTACGACGAGGTCATCGCGGAGAACCGCAAGGCGTCACTACAGGTGGACGAGAGAGCTCTGGACCGGATCTTAGAGGCCATTGAAGAGGTAAAAAAGGGGGAACCGCGACGAGATGGGCCTTGAGGATTACAGGCGAACCCAGATACAGACGGCGCCTCCGGAGAAACTGGTGCTGATGCTTTACGACGGCGCCCTCAGGAACGTGGCGGCGGCCGATAGATTCCTCTCCGAGGGTGATAGGGAGGGGCTCAATCGCGCCACCGGCAAGGCCCAGGATATCCTGGCGGAGCTGCGCTCCTCGCTGAACTACGAGGCTGGGGAACTGGCGGACCGGCTCGCTGCCCTGTACGATTTCGCCGCCCGCCGGCTCATGGAGGGCAACATCAGGCAGGACCGGAGGGCGCTTGAGGAGGCGAGGCAGATCCTTCGCGGGCTCAGGGACGCCTGGGCTGAGATGCTACGTTCCTGAGTTTCCTCGCTCACGAGGAAGGTAGAAAAAAAGGGGACCGGTGCCACCTTTGCTTAGGCCCGGTCCCTAATAGTTTCTAAGGCCGGTTCCCGTTTTTCGAGCTTTGACCTACGGCGAGGAGGGACTAAGGGTGTCGACGATCTGCTGGAAGATGCCCTGGATGCTACCACCCATGGCTGTCAGGACCGCGATGACGACGATGGCTACCAAAGCGATGATCAGGCCGTATTCTACCATTCCCTGCCCCTCTTCGTCCCGCAGCAAATTCGCGAGCTGCCTGACCAGGGCGCCGATGCCCATGCCGTTCACCTCCTTTTCAGACCGCGCCCCCTCGACGGCCGAGTCGGGGAGGCGGTGCCGAAAGGCGGTGAAAAACAAGACCCCTTCCCGGCAGTCCGGCCGTCATGGCACGCAGGCGTGCTGTAGACCCGTGACTTTGCGCCCCCCGCTTTCGCGGGGTTTGCCTTTTTCGAGACGCGGTCGTAATGCGACGCTCGCCCCTTTGTTGGCACTTCAAATTCTACCACGGGCTCTCTACCAGGTCAAGGCTATTCAGGAAATTTTCTGCCACCACTACCAATCTGGGTGGCATTGGAGTATAATGTAACCAGGTTAAGTCACAGCTAGATACCTCCTAAGTACAAGGGCAAAGCTGTCGAAAGGCAGCGACGCAAAGCCATGGGTCTACAGCGGATTACCGCCATGACTGCCAGGCTGCCGACGGAGGGTAGGATAGTGTTCTCACTTCCGCCGGTACGCCTGCGGAAGTTTTTGTGTTATAGGGGGTCAGGCGATGAGTTGGTTCGCCGGACAGTTGAGGAGCCGAAGAGGCCAGGTCACGGTGGAGCTCGCCCTGATCCTGCCCGTGGTGGTGTTCATGCTGGTGGCTGTGCTGGAGGGGGCGCGCGCCTTCACTACCTTCCTCGACCTGCACCACGCGACCCGGGAGGGCGTGCGGGTGGCCGTTACCCACGCTGCGGACAGCGCCATCGAGCAGGCCATCTACAGGGCTGTGCCCGCCCTGGACCCCGAGAGGCTGGACATCACCATCACGCCGCCCAAGGAGCAGAGGAGATCCGGAGAGCCCGTGACCGTAACCCTGACCTACGAGTTTCCCGTCGTGGCCCCCTTCGTCTTCCAAGATGTGTTGGTGATACCGCTAGAGAGCACCATGACCATGAGGATGGAGTAGGGGGTGTCCCCAAATGGCGTTGTTGCGAGGTGAATCGGGCGCCGTAGTCATCCTCTTCACGCTCATCCTGGTGGCCTTCCTGGGCATGCTGGCCCTCGGGGTCGACGTGGGTCACGCTTACGTGGTCAGGAGCCGACTGGCCAACGTGGCCGATGCCGCGGCGCTCGCGGGCGCCCAGGAGCTGCCCGACGACCCGGAAGGGGCCCTGGCCGTGGCGCGGGATTACGCCCTGCGGAACGGGATAGACCCGGCCGACCTCACCCTGTACATCCCCGAGGACCGCCCCAACGAGCTCCACGTGAGCGTGCGGGATGTGGTGGTGCACTCGGTGGCCAGGGTATTGGGCTTTACCTCCTCGGAGGTCGTCGGGCGTTCGGTCGGCGCCAGCTACCCGCTGGCGGGCGTATCCGGAGCACGGCCCTTCGGCGTCGAGGTCCAAGACTTCGTCCTCAACGAGGTATACCTTCTCAAACTCGGGCCGCAGTCGGAGGGCGGGCCCTACAGGGGCAACTTCCACGCCCTCTCCCTGGGCGGGACCGGCGCCAGCCGTTACCGGGACAACATCCTGAACGGTTACGACGGCCAGCTCCAGCTCGGCGATGAGATCCCGACGGAGCCCGGGAACATGGCCGGGCCCACGGCCAGCGCCATGAAGGCCCTGCTCAGCCAGGACCCGGACAGCACCTACCAGAACTATTCACGTAACTCCCCGCGTTTGCTGCTGGTCCCCCTGGTGGAGAGCTTCGAGGCCAGCGGCAAGGAGGCGGTCAGCATCATTGGCTTCGCTATGTTCTTCCTGGAGGGTTGGGACGATGCCACCTCCGAGATCCGGGGCAGGTTCATCCGCTACGTGATGGACGGTGAGGCGGCCTGGGGCGCCGCGGGAACTGATTTCGGCCTGAGAACGGTCAAGGTCATCGAGTAGGAGGAACCCATGAACAGAAACGCCCTTATCCGAGCTGTAGTCATACCGCTGATCCTCTCCCTGCTCCTGGTGCTGGCAGTCCGGGAGTACGTGGACATGAGAACCGAGGAGGCCCGCCGGGCGACCGAGACGGCCCAGGTGGTGGTGGCGGTGGCCACCCTTCCGCCGCGGACGGTGCTCACCGAGGACCTGTTGGCCCTGCGCACCGTGCCGCGCTCCTTCGTGACCGCCGATATGGTCCAGAGGGTCGAGGACGCTGTAGGACGCACGACGGTGGTGCCGCTGGCCGCGGGCGACGTGATCTTCAGCAGTAAGCTGGCCGGGGAGAACGAGCTCAGCGGCCTGTCCTTCCACCTGCCGCCCGGCAAGCGGGCCTTGACCATCTACGTCAACGAGGTCATCGGGGCCGGTGGGTTCGTGCAGCCCGGCGACTACGTCGACGTCCTGGCCACCCTCGGCCGCGATGTGGTCGGCTCCGACATGACGGTTATGGTCGCCCAGGACGTCATGGTAATGGCTGTGGGGCGACGGACCGAGGTGGGGGACGGTAGAGAGCTCGACCCCGAGGCCTACTCGTCGGTGACCCTGGCCGTGACCCCCCAGGAGGCCGGGCTGATCACCTTCGGCGAGGAAAAGGGGACGCTGCGTCTGGTCCTCAGGGGGGCCACGGAGACCGAACAGCTCGAGAGCCTGATGGTCGACGCAACTGAGTTCGCCGGCGGGATACCGCTGGTCCAGAAGGACCAGTCCCACAAGATCCGACTGGACTCGCCCAACGAGCAGGTGAGGTTCTACGTGACCCTTCTGGAGGTGGACAGGGACCAGCTGGGCGCGTTCGGGCTCCAACCGGGGCACGGCGTGGTCATCGCCGAGGTCAACACCATCCCCGTCAAGGGGCTAATAGCAGCGCTGGTCGACCAGGGCAAGGCCCGGGTCTTCGAGACCTCTGACCTCATCACCATGCACAACGAGGAGGTCACCTATTCCCTAGGCGGCACCTTGGAGCTGGACGGGGAGAGTTACCCCTACGGGCTGACCCTGCGGCTTAAGCCCTTCGTCCACAACGTCCAGCTCAGGGACCTCACCGTGGACGTCCAGGTAAAGGTGCTGTCGGCGCCGCCGGGCGAGGAGCCGGCCACCGACGAACGGGGGGCCTCCGGCACCATAACCTTCGGCGACTGGGAGTCCATCATCGTCGGCGGGCTGTACCTGCCGGCCGACTTCACGGACTATAACCACGCCTTGCCAGCGAGGTTCGTGACGCCGGCCCTGCGGCAGGGCGAGAGGGAGCTGCTTTTGCACATCAGAATGGAGACCGATCCGAGATGAGGCGAGTACAGTGAACGAAGATAGAACCCACGTGCTGATCGTACATCAAGACCCGGCCGCGGAGGAGGGCGCTTACGACGACCTGCCGGGAGTCGTGGTGCTCGCTGAGGTTATGGGCTACGAGCGGGCCGTAGAAGAGGCGGACTACCAGAGCCCCGATGTGGTCTTGGTCGTGGCCGCCGGGGACGTGGAGGCCACGCGGCGGCTCGTGGAGGCCCTGGCCGGCGAGCCCCACTCTCTGCCGGTGGTGGTGGTGAGCCCCACCTACCAGCCGTCCACCGTGACCCGTTACCTCGCCGCCGGGGCCAGGAACGTGGTCCCCGCCGGCGACGCGGGCGCCCTCGCGCTGGCCCTGACGGGCGCGAGCCGGCCCCTCAAGTCCCGCCGGCCCTCGCGGCGGGGCCGCATCTTCACCGTGTACAGCGGCAAGGGGGGCGTCGGGAAGACCACCCTAGCCGCGAACTTGGCCGCCGCCCTCTCCGTCGTGACCACGGGCAAGGTGGCGGTGGTGGACCTGGACCTCTCCTTCGGCGACGTGCACTTTCAGATGTGCGGCACCGACTTGAAGGCCCGCACTACCATCCACGACCTGGTCTCCCTCCCCCAGCTGGAGCCGGACCAGGTGGAGAGGGCCATGATCTCGGCCCACCGCTGTCCGGTGCGGATCCTGAGCGCGGTGGGCGACCCGGAGAAGACGGAGGACGTAGGCGCCCGTGAGGTGCGAGAGGTCCTCCAGGCCCTGAAGAGCCACTACGACTACGTGGTCGTCGACACGCCCTCCAACTTCGACGACCGGACCCTGGAGGCGTTGGAGATGGCCGGGGTGGTGCTCTTGGTGGCTGCCCCCGACGTTCCCACGGTGGCCAAGACCAGCATCAGCCTGGCCTCCATGCAGAAACTCGGGTATTCCGAGAACAAGGTTCGCCTGGTCCTGAACAGGGCTGACACCGGCGTTGGGGCCAGGCGAGTGGAGGAAGCCCTGGCCTACCGGGTGTGGGCCCAGATTCCCAGCGACGGCAGGGTGGTCCTGCGCGCGGTCAACGAGGGCGTCCCCTTCGTGTTGACGGCGCCCCGCAGCCGCGCCGCGCGGGCCGTGACGGCCATGGCGCTGCAGCTGGCCCATCCGGCCGACGTGAGGAAACCGGCAAGACGCCTGCGGCTTAACCTGGGAGGTGCGAGATGAGCCTGCGATCCAGGATCAACGCCAGGAGATCCGAGAGGATAAAGAGCAGCAGCGGTCAGGTGCAGGCCGGGCCCGTAGAGATGCGGGCCGAGGACATGGAGCTCCGCGCCCGCCTGCAAGACCGGCTGGTGGAGGAACTGGGCGACAGGGAGGGAACGGGCCCGGCCAGCGAGAGCGAGATCCGGGCCGTGATCGCCCGCATCGTGGACGAGGAGGGGGTCCCGCCCCTCCGCCGCGAGGAGCTCATCCAGGGCCTGGTGGACGAGATCACGGGATACGGGCCCATCCAGCCCCTTCTGGACGACCCGGAGGTCACCGAGGTCATGGTCAATGGACCCGACCAGGTCTGGGTGGAGAGAAGGGGCAAGCTCTTGAAGACCCCGGTGCGTTTCCGCGATGCACGTCATATCCTGAAGATCATCGAGAAGATCGTCTCTCCCCTGGGCAGGCGTATCGACGAGAGCTCGCCCATGGTGGACGCGAGGCTTCCCGACGGCAGCAGGGTCAACGCCATAATCCCGCCCCTGGCCCTCAAGGGCCCCACGCTGACCATCAGGAAGTTCTCCGCCGAGCCCCTGACGGTGGCCGACCTGATAAGGTTCGGGACCCTGACGGAGGAGATGGCGGAGTTCCTCAACGCCTGCGTACGGGCCAGGCTGAACATTCTGGTCTCGGGCGGCACCGGCTCGGGCAAGACGACGACTCTGAACGTCCTCTCCTCCTTCGTGCCCCCCGACGAGAGGATCATCACCATCGAGGATGCCGCGGAGCTGCGCCTGGCCCAGGAGCACGTGGTGTCGCTCGAGACCAGGCCCCCCAACGTGGAGGGGAGGGGCGAGATCACCATGCGCCAGCTGGTGAAGAACGCCCTGCGGATGAGGCCCGACAGGATCATCGTCGGAGAGGTGCGGGGCGGCGAGGCCCTGGACATGTTACAGGCCATGAACACCGGCCACGACGGCTCCCTGACCACCGGGCACGCCAACAGCCCGCGTGACATGTTGTCCCGCCTGGAGACCATGGTGTTGATGGCGGGGATGGAGCTGCCCGTATCGGCCATCCGGCAGCAGATCGCCTCCGCCCTGGACCTCATCGTGCACCAGGCGCGCTTCCGGGACGGCACGCGCAAGATCACCCACATCACCGAGGTCCTGGGCATGGAGGACGACGTCATTACGACCCAGGACATATGGGTGTATGAGCAGACGGGGGTCTCCCCCGAGGGCCGGGTCCAGGGCAGGTTCGTCCCGACGGGCATACGGCCGGCGTGCTACGAGCGCATCGTGCGCCAGGGCCTGAAGCTCCCGGCGGCCGTCTTCGAGGGGGGTATGGCGCTGTGAGGGCCGAGACCCTGCTTGCCGCTACCTTCCTGCTGTCCTTCGCCCTGCTGTCCTGGGCCCTTCGACTGCTCACCGCCAGCCGGCGGGCGGTCGACCTCCGCCTACAGGCCCTCGCGCCCCCCAGGAGAGACGAGGAGGAGGAGCGGGGGGAGGGGGCGGCCCGGGTCTGGCTCCGGGTACTGCGGCAGACCATCAGGACCAGCCTCGCCTCCCGGGAGGTGACCCTCCGTCTCAACCGCGCCGGGCTCGGGCGGTACGAGCCCGGGGATTACTACCTGGCCAAGGTCCTGGCCGTAGCCGTGCCCGGCCTGCTGGCCCTATCGCTGGGGGGCCCGGTGGCCGCGGCGGCGGCCGCGGCCGCGGGCTTCTTGGCCCCGGACTTCGTCCTGGCGCGCTTGGCCGCGCGCAGGTTGGCGGCCTTCGAGGGCCAGCTGGTGGACGCCCTCACCGTCATCTCGAGCTCCCTGAAGTCGGGGCACTCCTTCCTGCAGGCCCTGAACACCGTGGCCCGTGAGATGCCCGATCCCCTGGGGGGTGAGTTCGCCAAGGTGCTCCGCCAGATCAACTTGGGCCACGACCTGGAGGCGGTCTTGGTGGACCTGACCGAAAGGGTCCCCAGCGGGGATCTGGAGCTGGCCGTGACCGCCATCCTCATCCACCGTGAGGTGGGCGGCAACCTGTCGCACATCCTCGACAACATCATAACCACCATTCGGGAGCGGGTGGAGATCCGGGGCCAGGTAAGGACCCTCACGGCCCAGGGTCGGCTGTCCGGGCTCATAGTTTCCCTTCTGCCCCTGGCCCTGGGCCTGTTCATGTTCGTCGTGAATCCCGAGTACATGCGGCCCCTCTGGACCGAGGGTATCGGGCGGCTGATGTTGGGCCTGGCCCTCGTCTTCGAGGTCCTGGGCCTGTGGTGGATCCGGAAGATCGTCGATGTGAGGTTATAAGGGGGAAGTTAGGTGGGCTTTTGGCTCTTGTCCTACGGCATAATCCTGGCTATCTACCTCGTCATCGCCTCGTGGAGGCAGAAGGGCCCCGTGGCAAGGCGCCTGGCGCAGCTGAGGGGGCGCGATGAGGGGCCGGCCGAGGAGGCGCGGCCGGCCCTGACCTTGAGCCTGCGCCCGGCACTGCGCCGGGTGGGCGAGTTCCTGGAGGGGCTCGGCCTTAGCGGGCGAAAGGAGAGGCTGGCCCGGCTCATCTGGCAGGCCGGCAGGCCCCATAACCTCCGGCCCGCTGATATCACGGCCCTGCAGCTGGTCCTGGTCGTCGCCGGCATCGCGGCCGGAGGGATCCTGGCCCTGGCGCCCTCCACGCGTCTCCTGGGCCTGCAGCTGGCGGTGCTCGGCGCCGTGACCGGCTACCGCCTGCCCATCGGGTACCTCGAGAGCAGGGCCCGGGCCCGCCGGGCGGCCCTGGAACGGGCCCTCCCCGAGATCCTGGACCTGTTGACGGTAAGCGTCCAGGCCGGGCTGGGCTTCGACGCCGCGGTGGCCAAGGTGACCGCGAAGCTGCAGGGGCCCGCGGCGGAGGACTTCGGGTTCCTGCTCCGGGACATCCGGGTGCGCGGCCGGATGGAGGCCCTCAGGAGGTGGGGCGAGAGGTCGGGGGTCCCGGACATCAAGACCTTTGTGGCGGCGCTGGTCCAGGCCGACCGCTTGGGGGTGAGCGTGAGCAGGGTCCTCGCGGTCCAGTCGTCGGCCATGCGCACCAAGCGGCGGCAACGGGCGGAGGAGCGGGCTATGCAGGCGCCCGTTAAACTCCTCTTCCCCCTCATATTCTTCATCTTCCCCACCATCTTCGTGGTCCTGCTCGGCCCGGCGGCCCTACACCTGATCGAAGTCCTGGGGGGGATGTAGGTGGATACGGTGCGGATCGTCGACCGGACTACGGGAAAGGAGCTCGCCTCACGCGCGGTAGTGGCCAGGGGCGTTCTGGCAAGGCTCCTAGGCCTCCTGGGTAGAAGCGGTTTGTCGCCGGGCGAGGGCATGGTCTTCAGGCCCTGTAAGGGCATCCACACCCTGGGGATGAGGTTTCCCATTGACGTCTTGTACCTGGACGGCAAAGGTATCGTGCTGAAGGCTCTGCCTGGGTTTCCCCCCATGCGGCTCGGCCCCTACCTCCGCCGGGCCCAGGTGGTGGTAGAGCTTCCGCTCGGGGCCATCGCCGGGGCTGGCACGGCTCCGGGCCACCGCATAGAGCTCGAGGAGAGGCGGTAGTTCGACCTCGGTTTAACCCCCCTTGTGTGAGGGCGCCCGTTGCCCCCCAGCGGGCGCCCTTGATGCGTCCATTCTTTTGGCCCGGAGGAGAGAAGATAATTAACGAGGCCATTCCCCTCCTGCGGGGAGGATATCCCGCCTTGGAAATTGAATCTATGGGAAGCTCAGGAGGTGGACCCATTGACCAAGGACCTTTTCGACGCCATCAGGGAGAGGAGAAGCATCCGACACTTCGAGAACCGGGAGGTGCCCGACGCTACCGTCAACCGGCTTCTAGAGGCGGCCATCATGGCCCCTAGCGCGGGCAACCTTCAGCCGTGGTCCTTCTTCGTGGTCAAGGACCCCGAGAAGAGGCGCGGGCTGAGCCGGGCCGCTTATGACCAGGCCTTTGTGGCGGCGGCCCCGGTGGTCATCGTGGTGTGTGCGGAGCCCGCGCGTTCGGCGGAGCGATACGGGGAGCGGGGCGCCGACCTGTACTGCATCCAGGACACGGCGGCGGCCGTGCAGAACATGCTGCTGGCCGCGGTCGCCCTGGGGCTCGGGACCTGCTGGGTGGGCGCCTTTGACGAGGCCCAGGCCGCCGAGGTCCTCGGCCTGGACGCGGCGAGGACCCGGCCCGTGGCCATGGTGCCGGTGGGCTATCCCTCTAGGACCCCCCGTCCCCGGCCGCGCCGGCCGCTGGAGGAAGTGGTCAGGGTCATCGGCTAGGCAGGAATCGGCGCGAGGGAGAAGAAACCAAAGGGCAGAGACGAGATGTGAAGGGGGATGGCCGTGTCCGAAAGGGTAACCATATCCGTGATCAAGGCCGACATAGGGGGCTGGGTGGGACACTCCTCGGTGCACGCGGCGCTCATCGAGCGGGCCGAGGAGTTCCTCTCGAGGGAGCCCCACCGCCAGCTCCTCATCGACCACTACGTGGCTACGGTCGGCGACGACATCAACCTCATCCTCACCCACGAGCGCGGGGTGGACTGCGAGGAGATCCACCAGCTCGCCTGGGACACCTTCCAGGCCTGTACCGAGGTCGCGAGAGAGCTCAAGCTCTACGGCGCTGGACAGGACCTGCTGTCCGATGCTTTCTCCGGCAACATCAGGGGCCTTGGCCCGGGCGTGGCGGAGATGGAGTTCGTGGAGCGGGCCAGCGAGCCCCTGGTGATCTTCATGGCCGACAAAACCGAGCCGGGCGCCTGGAACTACCCGCTCTTCAAGATGTTCGCCGATCCCTTTAACACCGCGGGGCTGGTCATTGACCCGAAGATGCACGCCGGGTTCCGGTTCGAGGTCCACGACCTCATCGAGCACAGGAAGATCACCTTCTCCCTGCCCGAGGATATGTACGACATGCTGGTGCTCATCGGGGCGCCGGGCAGGTTCTGCATCAAATCGGTCTTTTCCAAGGAGACGGGCGAGATCGCCGCCACCTCCTCCACTCAACGGCTGAACCTGATGGCCGGGAGGTACGTGGGCAAGGATGACCCCGTCTGCATAGTGAGATGCCAGAGCGGGTTCCCCGCCGTCGGGGAGGCCCTGGAGCCCTTTGCCAGGCCCCACCTGGTCTCCGGCTGGATGAGGGGCTCGCACAGCGGTCCCCTGATGCCCTCCTCGGCCCGGATGGCATCCCCTACCAGGTTCGACGGGCCGCCGCGGGTGGTGGCCCTGGGATTCCAGCTCGCCGACGGCAAGCTGGTCGGGCCGCAGGATTTCTTCGCCGACACCGCCTTCGACAACGCCAGGAAGCTGGCCAACGACCTGGCGGATTACATGCGAGGCCTCGGGCCCTTCGAGCCCCATCGCCTGCACCTTGACGAGATGGAGTACACCACCCTGCCGGACGTCATGGCCAGGCTGCGGGACAGGTTCGAGGAGATGGATGAATAAGGGGATGAGGGCCCACCCCCCGGTGGGCCCTCAACTGTTACCCGAGACCACCCTCAGCCCGGTCCTCTCGAGCACAACGCGGTCGCCCTCCACCCTGACCCGGACGTAGCTGCCGGGCCGCATGCCCGCCGCCTCCAGGATCGCCCGCGGCAGCTTGACCTCGCCGCGCAGAAGCTCTACACGCCGTCGTCGGTCTTGCGCTCTAGAAGTCATGGTGAAGCCCCCTCAGTTGTGGGAACAGTATAACACCATCGGGGGATGAAGACTGTCGAAGCGGCTCGGTGGGGGCACGCTAAGAAGGTCGGCTCCCTTGTGACGGGAAGGGAAACCAGGTCCTGCCTGCGAATAGAGAAGAGACGTCATACTGGTGAGGTAGATCTGCCGTGTGGAACTCCCTTTTCGCCCTCGTACGGGACCTCCCTCCCGAGGTCGCCGTAGTGTTTGTGGCCATGCTGCCCGTAGTGGAGCTGCGAGGGGCCATTCCCCTCGGCATCTCCCTCGGGGTCCATCCCCTCGAGGCCTTCATCCTGGGGGTGGGGGGCAACCTGGTGCCGGTCCCCCTGATCCTCCTGTTCATGGAGCCCGTCTCGGCCAGGCTGCGTCGTGTGGGGGCCCTGCGGCGGGTTATCGACTGGGTCCTCGGCAGGACCGCGGCCAGAACCCACCGGCTGCGGAGCTACGGGCTCATAGGTTTGGTGCTCTTCGTGGCCACCCCACTGCCCTCTACCGGCGCCTGGACGGGGGCTTTGGGGGCCTCTCTCCTGGGCATGGGGAAACGGGCGAGCTTCCTGGCCATCGCCCTCGGAACCTGCCTAGCGGGTGTCGTGGTGACGGCCTTGAGTGTGCTCGGTATGATTTCCGTGAAGACTATGGGTTGAAGACGACAGAAGTAAAGGTGGGATTTGAGAGTGAACGCGCTAGTGAAAAGAGGAGTAGACCGCATAACCTGGGCCGGCAGGGGGATGCCCGTGCTCGGGTCCATCAGGGAGAGATGGCAGAAGGAGAGGCCGCTTGAAGGGGTGAGGGTGGCGGCGTGCCTACACGTGACGACGGAGACAGCCAACCTCCTCATAACCCTGAAGGAGGGCGGCGCTGAGGTGCGGCTGTGCGCCTCCAATCCGCTGAGCACCCAGGACGACGTGGCCGCAGCGCTGGACGAGGTTTACGGCGTGGCCACCTTCGCCGTACGGGGCGAGGATCGGGACACCTATTACGAGCACATCCACCGGGTCCTGGACCTAAAGCCCCATGTGACCATGGACGACGGCGCGGATCTGGTTAACGTCCTCCATTCCGACCGCCGCGAACTGCTCGACGGGGTATTGGCGGGAACCGAGGAGACGACCACCGGCGTCATAAGATTGAAGGCCATGGAGAGGGACGGTGTGCTGGAGTGCCCGATCATAGCCGTTAACGACGCCCGGACCAAGCACATGTTCGATAACCGCTACGGCACCGGGCAGTCCACCATAGACGGCCTCCTGCGGGCCACCAACCTGCTGGTGGCCGGCACGACCCTGGTGGTGGTGGGCTACGGCTGGTGCGGCAGGGGAGTGGCCGCGCGGGCCCACGGCATGGGCGCCCGCGTGGTCGTCGTCGAGGTCGACCCCCTGCGGGCCCTCGAGGCGACCCTGGACGGCTACTGGGTGACGGATATGGAGGAGGCGGCCCGTATGGGCGACGTCTTCATAACCACCACCGGTAATATCAACGTCATCGACACCCCGCATTTCGCCCTGATGAAGGACGGGGCGATGCTCGCCAACTCCGGCCACTTCGACGTGGAGATCAACCTCAAGGGGTTGGCGGCGATGGCCCGTGAACGGCGAAAGGTGCGGGAGAACGTGGAGGAGTACCTCCTCGAGGACGGCAGGAGGCTCTACGTCCTGGCCGAGGGGCGGCTGTTGAACCTCGCGGCCGCCGAGGGCCACCCGGCCCAGGTCATGGACATGAGCTTCGCCAACCAGGCCCTCTGCGTGGAGTGGTTGGTTACTAAGAGGCCGTCCCTCGAGAGGAAGGTGTACAGCGTTCCGGAGGAGATCGATAGGGAAATAGCCAGGTTGAAGCTGGCCAGCATGGGGGTCCGGCTCGAGAAGCTGACCCCTGAACAGGAGCAGTACCTGGCCAGCTACTCACTGGGCACCTGAGGTGATGCCATTGAAGAGCGGCAGAAGGGCGGCCCTGGTCGGGCTCATCCTGCTCGTCGTGGTCTGGGTGGGCGCAGGGGCCGTTCCGGCCCTGGCGGCTGACGACGCGGACTCGTCCCTCTCGGCTGGGCTCGAGCTCATCGCCGATGTGGTCAGGTATATCCGGGCCCATCACGTCTCCGAGGTAACCCTCGATGAGCTCATCGAAGGGGCCATCGAGGGGATGCTGTCCGTGCTCGGCGACGACTACTCGGCGTACATGACCCCGTCAGAATACGAGGAGTTTAACATCGACATACAGGGGAGCTACAGCGGTATCGGGGTGGTCATCACCCAGAGGGGCGAGTACATCGTTGTGGTATCGCCCTTCGAGGGCAGCCCCGGCCAGGAGGCTGGGCTCCAGCCCGGTGACCGCATCGTCAGCGTCAACGGCCGAGACATCGTCGGCATGACCGTTGAGCAGGCGGCCCGGCTCATCCGCGGCCCTGCAGGCACGACGGTGAGGCTGGGCATCGAGCGCGACGGCACGACCTTCGAGGTGGAGATCGTCAGGCGCGAGATCGTCCTGCACACCGTGGAGGGACGGATGCTCGAGGACGGGATCGGCTACATCAAGGTCGCCCTCTTCGACCAGCGGACGGCGAGCGAGTTCGGGCAGAAGCTCTCAGAGCTTAAGGAAAAGGGCCTTAAGGGCCTCATCCTGGACCTCAGGGATAACCCCGGCGGGCTGCTCTCCGCTTCCGTGGAGGTGGCGGGGTACCTGGTTCCGCCGGGCCCGGTGGTGCGCGTAGAGGACCGCGCCACGGGCCGGCAGGTCTTCCGGTCGGACACCCCGGCCCTGGGCGTCCCGCTGGTGGTCCTGGTCAACGGGGGCACGGCCAGCGGCGCCGAGATCGTGGCCGGCGCGGTTCGCGACCACGGCGTGGGCATCTTGGTGGGAACCAGGACCTTCGGCAAGGGCAGCGTGCAGTCCATCATCGACCTCGAGAACGGGGGCGGGCTCAAGATCACCACCGCCCGTTACCTGACCCCGGCGGGGACGGCCCTCGACGGCAGGGGCCTGGAGCCCGACGTCGTGGTGGAGCCCCTGCCGCCGCGGGAGGAGGAGGCCGAGTTCCCGGCCTTCCAGTTCAAACGCGAGCTCAGGCGGGGCCTCATCGGCCTCGACGTCCTCGACCTGCAGCAGAGGTTGAGGGCCCTCGGTTACGATCCCGGGCCCATCGACGGCATTTTCGGGCCCCTCACCGAACGGGCCCTGAGGCGTTACCAGCAGGACCGGTCCCTGCAGCCCACCGGGGCGCTCGACGAGGCCACGGCGGCCACCCTGGGCCGAGCCCCCGACGGGGAGACGGAGCCTCCCTCAGGCGACAGGCAGCTGGATGAGGCCCTGGCCATCTTGCGGGACCAGATCAGATAGGCTCCTCACCTGCCTGTGGGGGGCCACATTACCCCCAAAAGAGGACGTTCGTGTGCGAAATTATAGGGGGAGGGCCCCGGAGCGGGGCCACTACACCCACCTCATCCTTGTGGAAGCGCCCGGCGCCAGGGCGCTTCCTCTTTTGTACCCCTGACGCAGTTTGTAACAGTTGAGTAACAATGGGAGGGGCGATTTTCTTTATGGGAGGAATGGAATACTAAGTAAGAGAAGTAAAACATCCCGCCCTGTTGATTCCATCCGAATTTCCGCCGAAGGAGAATCCGGATCTTGAAATCGCTGCCAGTGCTCTTAATCCTAGCGTTAGCGACCCTGTTTCTATCAGGTTGTGGCCAGGAATCCCTGGTGCCCCCGACCCAGGTCGCTCCGCTCCCGGCGACGGCCGAGGTGCTCGGCCCGGAGACGGGGGACGAGGTGGACCTTCGCGAGGTGCCGAGGCGGGACCTGGACCTCCTGTGGTCCGAGACCTACGACGACGTCTTCTCCACCTCCCTCTCCCGCGATGGCTTGGTCATCGTGGCCAGCGGGAACCTCGGCCCGCGCTGGAACAGCAGGATCGGGTTCAACGTCTACGACCGAGAGGGGAACCTCCTGTGGCAGTACCGCTTCCGGGACCGCGGTTACCGGAGCGTGTGGACGGAGGTCCTGGGGCAGGGGCGCTATGTGGCTGCCGCCTCCTACTACTATGACTCCTCAGGCCACGTCCACCTCTTCGAGGGCGGGACGAGGCTGTGGTCGGTTCCCGTCAAGGGGCCAGTGTCGGTGGCCATGCCCCCTGAGGGGGACTATCTGGCCATCATCGACCACGTGGCCTCGGCCCTGATGGTCTACGATACGGCCGGGAACCGGCTGATGCGCACGGAGGTCGGTGAGGACGCCCAGGTAGATATAGTCATCGGGGGGCAGTTGATCCTCCTCAAGGACGAGGGGCAGGTGGCCCTCCTGACGCCGGAGGGGACGCGGATATGGGGCTATCCCCTGGAGGGGACGATAAAGAGGAACATCGCCCTGTCTCATTCCGGTGACCTGGTGGCCGTGGCCACCGGCGACGCCGATAGCGTGCTCTACGTCTTCGACCGGAGCGGGGAGCTGCTGTGGAAATACGTCCTGTTCCCCTCGGGCACCAACGAGCTCACCTTCAGCGCCGACGACCGATACCTGGCGGTGTATAACGTCGGGCGTCGCGGCGGGGTTTACGTCTTTGACGTCGAGAGCGGCGACCTCCTGTGGCGACGGTTCTTCCGGACGCCCTCGGGCCACCTCTCGGATATCAGAGACGTCGTCTTCTACCTCGCCGAGGAGGATTACCTCCTGCTGGTGGACCACGTAGATATCTTCGAGGTGGACGGTGAGCCCGTCGAGGAGCATCGGCTGCTGGCCTTCGACGAGGCGGGCCGGGCCCTGTGGTGGACGCCCCTCGGCGTGAACGTAGAGGTAGACCTGTCGCGGGATGCCACCACCTGCGTCGTGAGCACCAGCCCGCCCGTCGATGTGGCGGGACGGCAAGCCTGTGAGCTCAAGGCCTTCGACTTGGACGCGGCCCTGCGGGAGACCCTCAGCCCTGGGCCGGGATCCATCGAGAGATGAGTGGTGAGGGCGGATGAGACGTGCGCGCGCCATAGGGCCCTCCCGGGGCCGACGAGCCTTGGGAGCTTTCTTGTGCTTGACCCTTCTTCTGCTGCTTCTCCCCTGGCCCACCAACGCCGACCAGTTCGCCTGGTCATATCCCGATACCGTCGGCCACTGGGCGGAGCGCGAATTGGCCGTCCTCACTGCCCGTGGGGTCATAGAGGGCTATCCCGACGGGTCCTTCCGCCCCGGCCGCACCCTCACCAGGGCCGAGTTCGCCAAGATGCTGGTTGTGGCCTTGGGCTACGACCGTGGGGTTGATGTGCTGGCCGCCGTTCCCTCCCGTTTCTCCGACGTCCGCGAGGGACACTGGGCTGCCGGGCACATCGAGAGGGCCGCTGAGCTCGGCCTGGTGGAGGGTTACGAAGACGGCACCTTCCGTCCCGAGAGGGGCGTGACGCGGGTGGAGATGGCCGCTATGGTGGTCAGGGTCCCGGGACTCGCGGGCGGCGAAGTGCGGCCTTCGCTCACCGAGTTCGCCCACGCGGCGGAGATCCCCACCTGGGCCGGCTCCTACATATCCCAGGCCGTCCACGAAGGCCTGTTAATAGGATTTGAGGACAGGACGCTGCGACCGGCGAGGCTCACCACCAGGGCCGAGGCCGTGGTGCTCCTGTACCGTCTGCTGGAGAAACGCGGCGAGCTCTGGGACGTGCGGGGAGAGGTCGTGAGCGCGGCGGACGGTTCGGTGTCCCTGGCCCTGCCGGGCTATTCACGCCCCCTGGCCCTGCCCGTCGCCCCCGACGCTCTCCTGCTGAGGAACGGGCTCCCGGTCGGCCCGACGGACCTCCAGCCGCTCGACGAGCTGGTGGGGGTACTGGGCCCCGAGGGGGAACTGGTTTACGCCGAGGTCTCCTTCCAGGAGGTGGCGGGGTACCTGCTCGAGCTCGACGGCCTCCTGGCCTCCTACGTGACCAGTGACGAGCTGAGGTCCACGGTGGCCCTCCGGCCCGACGTAGTCGTCTTTCGGAACGGGGCGGCCGCCTCCCTCAGGGACCTGCGCCCCGGCGACCGGCTGTACATGGTCCTGGACCGCGAGGGCGCGGCTCGCTACCTGGAGGCGGTGACGGTGGACCTCAGCGGCCGGATCCTCGGCCGCGGCCCTCAGGGCCTGGAGGTCCTGACCGGTGAGGGCGAGAGCCGCACCTATCAGGTGGCCCCGGGGGTGGTTATATATATAAGTGGGGAGCCCGCGGCCTTTGGGGACCTAGCGCCGGGCCAGATCATCGAGGCGGCCGCGCTGGATGACGGCGGCCGGATCCTTTACCTGGAAGTGAGATAGGTGAGACGTCTCCTGCATCTTTCCCTCGTAATATTGCTGCTGCTGACGATGGCTCCCGTGGGGACCGCCGAGCCCCTGCAGCAGGACGTGCAGCTGGCCATCGCCATCAACAGGGAGGCCGTGGGGCTCCCCGAGTTCCTACAGGAGACCGGGGCCACGGGCGCGGGGGTGGTCATCGCCATCATCGACACCGGGGTTGACCCCGGCCACCCCGACCTGAGCTTCACCAGCGACGGCCGGAACAAGATCATCGACTGGCGCGATTTCACGGCCGAGGGCAGGGTGGACACGGGGCTCGTGGCCTTCGCCACGGGCGACCTGGTGCGTATCGGGGACGAGGCCTACCTCCTTCCCCCGGTGCGGTCCACGAGCGGGCGCTACCGCTACGGTTTCTTTCGCGAGGATCAGCTCGATGCAGGGGGCAACCTGGGCCATGACATAGACCACGACGGACGGACGGGAGAGTCCTTCGCCGTCCTCCTGGTAGACGCCTCTGCATGGGACGTCTACGACACGGTGTTCGTGGACACCGACGGCGATCGCTCCTTCGCCGATGAAACCCCCCTGAGGTCCTTCCGCGAATCGCGGCGGGTGGGCTGGTTCGGCGACATCGAGTCCGCGGCCAAGACCCCCTTCGTGGTGAGCCACCTCGACCCCGGAGGCGCCTACGTGTTCCTGGGCTTCGACGGGAACGGACACGGAACCCACGTGGCCGGCATTGCCGCTGGCTTCGCCGGTTACGAGGGCGGCATCACGGGCCTGGCGCCGGGCGCCCAGATCATGAGCCTCAAGGCGCTCGGGTCTTCCGGCGACGGCAACTGGCAGGACATATCGGCGGCCGTCCAGTACGCCGCGGAGCAGGGCGCGGATATTATCAGCATCAGCGTGGGCGGGGTCGTGGACATCAGCGAGGAGGGCAGCGAGGAGTCCCAGCTGATCGCACGCGTGGCGGAGGAGTACGGCGTGTTGTTCGTCCTGGCGGTCGGCAACGGCGGGCCGGGCGTCGGATCGGCGGTGACCCCGGGCGTCGTCACCGGGTCGATCACCGTGGGAGCCTTCGTGTCGCCGGAGATGTGGCGGCAGCAATACGGGTACCAAGTGCCGGAGCCCGGCTTATGGAGCTTCAGCGCCGTCGGGCCGCGTAAGGACGGCGGCCCCGCGCCGGACATCGTGGCCCCGGGCAGCGCGCTGTCGACGGTCCCCGAGTGGTTCGCCCCTCGAGGCCAGGCTTGGTTCGAGGGGACCAGCATGGCGGTGCCCCACGTGGCGGGGGCCGCGGCGTTGCTCTTGGACGCGTCGCGGCGTGCGGGCATGCAGGTGGACGCGGCAGCCCTGGTCAGGGCCCTGATGCAGAGCGCCGACCCCGTCCCGGGATACCACCTGGTGGAACAGGGCTACGGCCTCCTCAATCTGTGGGAGGCCTGGCGG
>DFND01000081.1 GCA_002375895.1 Firmicutes bacterium UBA3576 | reverse complement strand
CGGCACGGGTCAACAAGCGGTGGGGGACCCCCGATGTATCGTTGACCATCTCCGCCGCCATAGCTATTTTCCTGCTGTGGACCCAGACGCTGGGCTACATGTTGAACGTGGCGCTGCAGGCGATGTTCCTGCTCTATGCCGTCCACAGTCTGAGCATGGTGCTGCTGCCCTTCGTGAGGCCGAAGCTCTTCGCCACGGCCGAGATCAAGCCGCCCGTGTGGCTGATGGTAGTGGCGGGCCTCTTCTCGGCGGCGTGCATGATGCACTTCACCTGGGGTATGCTTCGCTCGGTCCTAGACCTCATGCTGATCTGGACCTTCGTGGGCTCGGCGCTGTACCTGTACGCCCGCTGGGAGGGTGGCAGGGACGGCTTCGACTACAACAAGCGTCTGGTAGAGGAGTGGATGGACGTAACGTAATTAGGAAGAGGGCTGCCGACGCTTTTGGGGCCGCAGCCCTACTTCGTTCAACTTAGATGTGAGGAGGTAATACAATGGCACACAAGAAAGCTGTCTCCACCTCAAAAGCCCCCGCCGCTGTGGGCCCCTATTCCCAGGGCATCATAGCGGGCGACCTGGTCTTCGTCTCGGGACAGATCCCCTTCGACCCAGATACCGGAAAGCTGGCCGGAAAGGACATCGAGACCCAGACGAGACGCTGTATGGAGAACGTGAAGGCGGTCTTGGCGGCGGCGGGTTGTACGCTCGAGGACGTGGTTAAGGTGACCATCTTCCTTACGGACATGAAGGATTTCGGGGCCGTCAACGAGGTATACGCGGGGTACTTTTCGAACCACCCACCGGCCAGGGCCTGCGTAGAGGTCTCTCGCCTGCCCAAGGACGTCAGGATAGAGATCGAAGCCATTGCCCTACGGGCGTGATGGCGCTCATGAGATGAGCCCTGTAGCTTTCGAGAGGGAGCGACAGGAGTTCCCGGGACGCGCCACAAGGCCTTCCTCGACGCCGCGTGCGTGAGCTTGGTCCCGCTGAAGAGCCAAGGAGGCCCTGGACCGTTTCGTGCAAAGGGCGTTGACGTGTTCAGAGGCCTCCTCCAGTTTGCAGGGCCCCCTCAGGGCAGGCGACGGCGAATGGCAGTAGATGACCGCAGTTAAGGAGCCAGCTCTCTTCTCGGGCGGGATGCCAATACCCCTTTTGGGGCAGCATGCTGGGAGAGGGGATCACAGATGCGCTCGCCGTCGCCGAGAGGCTGATGTGGGTGGCCAGTTCCCTGCCCGAAAGACAGCCCGGGGTCCGGTCCTCGCGTGCATAAACCCAGCCACCTTCGCCCGCGGCCTCAGGAAGGCACGGGCAGGGCCGTGGGCGAAGTGGCGAGTTTGGCGGAGCTGATACCTAGCACCCTCTCTATGCCCAGGTCCCCTATCTGGGCATGGGTCGAGGGGGGCAAGAAGCTAATGGAGTGGTGTTCGGATGAACTCTCTGGGCTTCGTAGAGACCAGGGGTTTGGTGGCTGCGCTGGAGGCCGCCGATGCAATGGTAAAGGCGGCGGAGGTGGAGATCGTCTCGCGGGAGAGCAGCGGCGGCGGGTTCGTCGCGATAGTGGTGCGCGGCGATGTGGGGGAGGTGAAGGCGGCCGTGGAGGCCGGTGCGGCTGCGGCGAAGCGCGTGGGCGAACTGGTATCGGTTCATGTAATGGAGCGGCCTCACCCGGACCTGGCGTCGCTGTTGGGCGTTGGGCCTGAGAGGTAGGGAGACCGGCAGAGAGAACAAGAGGCCATGTTGGAGAGCCCTCTGCTCCGCTGGAGGTAGGCATGAAGAGGTCGATCAGTCAGGATGACGTTGAACGATATGTAGCTGAGGGTCGACGGGAGATACAGGTAAGGGCCGACACGGTGGTAACGGCGGCGGCCGAGGAGGCGGCGGCGCGGCTGGGCCTGAGGATAGTGCTGGCCGACGGTGGCGTCGCGGAAGGCGTGGAGCGCAGGGGCTATGACTGGGACCGAGGGCTCGAGCGCTGGCGCGCCGAGTTTCCGTTCCTGAAGGCCGGTAAGATACACGTGGCCAACTGTTCGCAGAGCCCGATATCGAACCGGGTGCGCGCTGCCGTGAACCGGTACATGGACAGCTTGCAGGAGCGGGGTATGGATTGGGAGGGATGGCTTGAGGAGGTCCACGCCGCGCGGGCCCAGTTCGCGAAGATCATCAACGCCAGCGTGGAAGAGATCGCCCTGTCCACTTCGGTCTCGGAGGCTGTGGCGTCAATAGCCAGCGCCCTTGATTTCCGGTCGGGTAGGGACAAGGTCGTCACCACGGAGATAGAGTTCCCGACGGTGGGGCACGTGTGGCTGGGCTTTCAGAAGTACGGTGCGCGAGTGGAATTCGTGCCCAAGCGTGACGGCATGATCCGCCTCGAGGACTACGACCGTTACCTCGACGAGAGGACGCTCATCACCTCCGTGGCGCAGGTCTATTACGAGACGGGCTTTCGTCAGGACTTGGCGGTGATAGCGGAGAAGGCGCACGCCAGGGGTTCCCTTCTGTTGGTGGACGCCTACCAGGGCCTCGGCACGACGCCCGTGGACGTCAAGGCCATGGACATCGATTTCCTGGTGTCGGGCAATCTGAAGTACTTGCTGGGTGTACCCGGCATAGCCTTCACTTACGTGCGTCGGGAGCTCATTCCGCGTCTTCGTCCGGCGGTTACCGGCTGGTTGGGACGGGACAACCCCTTTGCCTTTGAGGTAAGGCGGTTGGACTGGGCGCCGGATGCGCGCAGGCTCGATACCGGCACGCCGCCGGTCCCGGCGGCCTTCGCGGCCAAGGCCGGGATGGAGATCATCAACGAGATCGGGACGGACAGGATAGCCAGGCACTGCGATATGCTGAGCCAGTACGCCATTGAGCTCGCGGACGAGCGCGGCCTCCTTCTGGCCAGCCCGCGCGATATCCGTGAGAAGGGGGCCATCACGGCCCTTTTCACCGGTGACCGGGACGCTCACGAGGTGGAGGTGGAGCTCATGCGGCGCGGCATTGTCGCCAGTGCCCGGGGGCGAGTTATTCGCATCGCCCATCACTTCTTCACCGCGCCTGAGGATTTGGAGCGGGTGTTCGACGCGCTGGCCGAGATACTCACCGGGTGAAGGCCGGGGAGGCGAACCCGAGGATTGGCGTGTAAGGTGGTGGGCCGGCCGCGAGCCCGGTGAGGCAGGGCCCCTTGTGGGGTGCCAGTTGTTGTTATGCGAGGGGTTGGAGGGCCGGGTAGCGGGGACCACGCCTTCCCGGGCCGGTTTAGCTGGGACCTTTACCGTTAAGCATGGGATTAGGGGTCTCCGCTCAACTTTCTCCAGGGGGACGTATCAGAGGAACGACGCCGGGGTCGGAGGTGGCGAAGTAAGGACGGGCGTCGGTACAGGCGCCCGTCCCCGAGGTCGAGTCAGTCGCGCAGATACCCAAGGTCCTCTCAAAGCCATCGGGGGCCGCGACGCGGTCCTCTTGAGATAGTATCAGCTGTCTCCCTTGAGCGTCCCCAACGGCGGTGCGGGCGAGGCGCCTACCTCGTCCTGCCTCCGCCGCCAAAGGCGCTGTTGGCGTGGACTGCCTCCGGAGGGCGTTCGAGGTCCTGCGGACACAGGTAGATTGGGCCCCTCAGGCCCCTCCGCGGCGGCGGTTGGGCGGGGGCTTCGGCCCCCTTGACGCACCCTTCGCCCCTACGGGAGCAGCCGCCTGATGATCTTCAGCTGGTCGGCCGGGAAGGACTCAGCCGGCAGCGAAGAGGGGTCTAACCAGGCGACGGCGTCATTCTCCCTCTCGTCGCACTGGAGGGGGGCCTCGGGGGGCACCCAGACCGAGTAGTAGAAGCGCAGGGAGTGAAAGGGGTGGCCGAAGATGGAGACGAAGTTCTCGCTCACCTCCAGCAATTCTCCCGGTTCTGGCTCGACGCCGGTCTCCTCGCGGAACTCTCGCTTGAGGCCTTCCAGCATGGTCTCGTAAGGCTCGACAGCGCCGCCGGGAAACTCCCAGAGCCCGGTGAAGACGGACCTCACCATCAGGAATCGGCCTTTGTGTAGGGCTACGCCGTAGGCGGCGGGGCGAAAGCGCACTCGTTCTCTGGGAAACCGACGCAATTCACCGCTCAGGGTCCTGCATACTACGAGCTCCTCGCTCAGGGCACTTCCTCCTCTCCGACTCTGGTTCTGTTCCTATAGATAGCTCGAACCTTCTACAAATACGTCCGGAAGACCTCCTGTTGTACGGGGTATTCTCCGGGCCTCTCGATCGCGCCGGCTACAGGATTCTCCCGTCTCTGGCCGAATACCGTAGTAAGCCTCTGACGTGGCTCCGGTGGTGCGAGGGGCTGGGGCGCTTGGACGTTAGCCTCGCGTCGCCGGTGGGCTGGGGGCTGAGACCGACGAATTAAGGAGGATGCTGCGGTGCCCTTTTTCGCCGACCATGTGTTCGTCAACGGCCAGGTTATTACGGTTAACGAGTATGACGGCGTCTACGAAGCTATTGCGGTGAAGGGGAACAGAATCCTCGCGGTGGGCTCGGACGACGGTATTAGATCCATGATCGGCCGGAGGACGGAGGTGATGGACCTCAGGGGCCGGGCGCTTCTCCCGGGATTTATAGACTCCCACCTTCACCTGGTCCTGCACGGCACGAACCGCCTGGGCATAACCTGCAAATTCCCAGAGGTCAAATCCATCGAGGACATCAAGGCGAGGGTGAAGGCGGTGGCGGACCGGGTACCCCCCGGCACCTGGATCAGGGGCTGGGGTTATGACCACACCAAGCTGGCCGAGGGTCGCCATCCCACTAGGGATGACCTGGACGAGGTCGCCCCGCATCATCCGGTGATCATCGTGAGGACCTGCGCCCACATCTCGGCCGTTAACTCGCGGGCCCTTGAGCTAGCGGGGATCGGCGACGACCCTCCTGACCCGCCTGGGGGCAGAATCGAGAGGGGGCCTGACGGAAGGCCGACGGGCGTGCTGAAGGAGACCGCCCACATGCAGATGCTCAAGGTAGCCAGTTTCGAAGCCAGAGAGCTCAGGGAGGCGATTTCCGTTGCCGCGAAGGAGCTGGTGAGCCTGGGCATCACCAGCGTACACGACGCCGGCGGCTACGGTGCCGTCCAGTTCAGGGCTCTGCAGCAGACCGTGGAGGAGGGCGAGCTCCCCCTGCGGGTCTATGGCATGGTCTTCTCGCTCATCGATAACCTTCAGTTCATCGAGGAGTTCGGGAAGGCCGGGCCCGTGACCGGCTTCGGGAACAAGAGGTTGAGGATCGGTCCGGTCAAGGTGATGACCGATGGAAGCAGCAGCGGCCCCACGGCGGCGACCCGCGAGCCGTACTCCAGCGACCCCACCGATCGCGGTATCCTATACCTGGAGCTGGAGGAGTTGACCAGTATCTTCAGGCGATTTCACGCCAAAGGCTTTCAGCTTACCGCTCACGCCGTGGGCGACCGGGCGGTGGAGATGGTGCTTGACGCCTTCGAGAGGGTCCTCTCCGAGGACCCGCGGCCCCATCGTCACCGCATCGAGCACTCCGCGATCATGGACCCCGAGCTCATGGATCGGATGGCTCGCCTGGGCGTGGTGCCCGTCGCGCAGCCCGTCTTCCTCTACGAGTTCGGTGACGGCTACCTGAGGGACTACGGGGAACGGACCCGCTATATGTTCCCCTGCCGGTCGCTGTTAGACCGGGACATACCGGTGGCCGGCAGCTCCGACTGTCCGGTGACGACCCCCAACCCCCTCATCGGATTGCGGACCGCCCTGGACCGTAAGACGGCTGGCGGCCGGCAGGTCGCGCCGGAGGAGGGCGTGAGCATGCTCGAGGCAGTGCGGATGTACACGTACAACGGCGCCTACGCCAGCTTTGAGGAGGACATCAAGGGGAGCCTGGAGCCGGGCAAGCTGGCCGACTTGGTTGTGCTGTCGCAGCCCCTCCTCGGCACTCCGGTGGAGGAGCTGGGTGACATCGAGGTAGACCTTACCATGGTCGGCGGTAGGGTAGTTTACGAGTCGGGCCGTCTCGGCTAAACCCCACGGCGGCTTCAGGAGGGGAGGCGGAGCTTCTTCGGGGCTGTGAGGGGTGGGCGCAGTCGGCGTACAGCTGCGGCCATCGCGAAGATGGCCGAAGATAGGAGGATTATGGCGGCTCCGGAGGAGATATCCACGACGAAGGAGATGAAGAGCCCGCCGAGCGCCGCCATAAGGGCCAAGCTCATGGACAGCAGCACGACCTGGCGGTAACGGGTCGAGAGCTGCAGGGCTGAGGCCGGGGGAATGGTGAGGAAGGCCGAGGCCAGGATCACTCCGACCACCTTGACGGCGACGATTACCGTCAGGGCGACGAGGATGAGCAGGAGGTAGTGGAGGCTAGTGACGGGTAGTCCTCCGGCCTCTGCTGACTCCGGGTCGAAGGAAATGTAGAGCATTGGCTTGAAATAGGCGCCCAGAACGGTGAAGACCAGCGCCGCGGTGATGATTAACGCCCACAGCTCGGACGACGATACTGTGAGGACGTTGCCGAAGAGGTAACTGAACAGATCTACGTACTGCCCCCGGATGAGCCCGGTCAGGGCTATGCCTAGGGCCATGGCCGTGGCGAAGAGGATACCTACAGCGGTGTCGGTCCCCATCCGTCGGTCGCGCCCCAGGGCTCCAATGCCCAGGGCCGACAATAGGGAGAAGGCGGCGCCCGTGAGCATGGGCGGCCAGCCCATGACCAGACCCAGGGCCAAGCCCCCGAAGGCCGAATGAGACAGCCCAACCCCCAGAAAGGACATGTGGTTTAGGACCACGAAGAAGCCCACGAAGCCACATAGCAGGCCGGTTAGGGCCGCCGCGGCCAGGGCCCGCTGCATGAAGCCCAAGGCCAGCATCTCCTCTAGCATCACCTTACACCTCTCAGCCGTGGGCTGGGCCGGGAGGTGAGCCTGAGGATGCGGTCGGTGAGGGGGTTCATGTCCTCTACATCATGGTAGACTGCTATCACGGTCATCCGCCTCCTCTCGAGCAGCTCCTTCAGCCTTGCCAGAAAATGTTCCTTGGCCATGGGGGAGAGGCCGGTCGTAGGCTCATCCAGTAGGAGCAGGTCCGGGTCCCTCGCCAGCGCGCGCGCGAGGAAGGTCAGCTGACGTTGCCCCCCCGACAGGGCGGCGAGGGGGGCGTCTTGGATATCACGAAGGTCTAGTTCCTGGAGGACTTCGTCGACAGGCCGGGACTTCGCCGCGCCCAGGAGGCCCATGTCCACTACGTCCCGCACGGTCACCGGGAAGATGTCATTGGTGCCGGGGAGCTGCGGCAGATAGCCGATACGGGAACGCACCCGGGGTGAAGCTGGGTCCTGGCCGAAGACGCTTACCCGGCCCCGCGTGGGCCTCAGGAGCCCCGCGGCCAGCCTGAGGACGGTCGTCTTGCCGACTCCGTTTGGGCCCACTATCCCCAGGAAGGTCCCGCTTTCGACCGCGAAGGATAGGCCGTCAAGGACGATGTGTCCGTTATAGGCTAGGGTGACGGATTGAAAATCCACTACCATAGGCTCACCTCAGGGCGCTGACGAAGATCTGGAGGTTGTATCTCATAAGGTCGAGGTACCGTTCGCGGCCCGGCAGGCCCTCCCCGCCCAGGGGATCGACCTCGTAGACCTGCCCGCCTATCTCCGAGGCCAGGACCTCGGCGGGGCGGGGGTTGTAACCGGGCTCCACTAACACCGCACGGACTCCCCTCTCCCTGGCGGACCGGACGAGGGAGGCCAGTCGGGCGGCTGACGGTTCTGCGGCGGGGAACTCCTCAATGCATATGTCCTCAAGCTGGTATCTACGGGCGAAAGGACCCCAGGCGGCGTGCAGGGTGATGAAGGCGCGCACCTCGACCGTGGCCAGGGCGGCGCGGATCTCCGCGTGGAGCCTCTCCAGCTCGCGTTGCAACCTCCGCAGGTTGCCTCTGAAGTAATCCGACGAATCCGGCGCGATCTCGCTGAGGGCCTGTGCCATCTGCGGGGCCAGCGCCTCTTTGACCAAGACCGGATCAAGCCAGACGTGGGGGTCGCCATCTGGGAGTTCCATCCCCTCTGAGAGGCAGAGGAGCAGCGTCTCCTCGCCGGCGAACTCGCTGGCCCAGTCGTCGAGGCCTGCTCCCATGTAGACCAGCAGGTCCGCCCCCTTTGCTCGTAGGATGGCGCCGGAGGTGGGCTCGAAGGCGTGGGGCGAGGCCCCTGCGGGTATGAGCGTCATCACCTCTACCCTCTCACCCCCGATCTCCCGTACTAGGTCGGCCAAGGGGTGGAGGGTGGCGACCACCCGTATCTTACTGGGCGATGTCGCGATCAACGAGCACCCGACCAGGAGGACGCCGAGCAGCAGTATCGTCACTATGCTCCTCATATCCCGTCATCCACCTGCCTCGCGACTAGGATACCCTCTCTTGAGGGTAATACTCCCACATCCGGCTGTATCCAACGCCGGAAGTCGTTGCCATAATCATTACCACATTGGGGGCTGGATTCCTCCTCTAAGTCGTGCCTCATCTACCGATCGGCCGCCGAATGTGGTAGACTGTATAGCGGCCTGGGGGTTTGTGGTCGCCAGCGACCCATTGCGCGATAGGAGGTGGTCCCTTGTCGAAGAAAGTGGTGTACTTTCTCTGTACCGCCAACTCCTGCCGGAGCCAGATGGCCGAGGGGTGGGCCAGGCACCTGGCGGGAGGTGCGCTCGAGGTCTACAGCGCCGGTACCCGGCCCTCTCGAGTTCATCCCCTGGCCGTGCGGGTGATGGCCGAAGAGGGCGTGGATATATCCTCCCAAACCTCGGACGCCATAGACCCCGACATCCTGGCCCGGGCGGATATAGTCGTGACCCTGTGCGGTGATGCCCGTGACAGTTGCCCGGCCGTGCCCGGGGAACGGAGGCACTGGCCCCTCCGCGACCCAGCGGCCGCGAAGGGCGACGAGGAACAGGTGCTTTCGGTCTTTCGGGAGGTGAGGGATGAGATAAGGGCCAGAGTGAAGGAGCTGTTGAGAGAGCTCGCGGGCCGGTGATGCGAGCCGCGACGGCTCTTTGCTGGCGCCAGCGGCTGATGTGGACCTCAGAGAGTTCCCGCGAGAATGTCGCCGGGCAGCGTACCCGCCTGATATCCTGGATGGGGTACTCGGAGAGGTTGGGCATTCCCGCCTGGAGTGGTCGCCCTGCTCATCGAGGCGGTAGGAGGGGCCTGGGCTACCAGTGAACGATCAACCTTCCTACGGTCCCACTGCCCAGGGCCAGAGTCAAGAGGGCGATGTACAACCGCAGGTAGCCCAGTGGGAGGCGCTGCACGGTCAACACGGCCAGGGGCACGGACAGGAGAGAGCCGCCCAGAAGGTAGGGGAGGAGCTGCCAGTTTACGCCCGGTCCGGCCCAGAGGTAGAGGAGGACGGCGATGATGGACGCAAGCCCCTCGGATAGCGTGGAGATGGCGATGGCGCTCTTCGCGTTTATCCCTGATAGAATCTGCCCCCCGGTGACCAGGGGCCCGTACCCCCCACCGCTAATGCCCTTATTGAAGGACGCGACCAAGCCGAGGACGTAGAGCCTTCGCCAGGAGAATTTGTACTGCCGGTTCACGTTGAAGAGGAGAACCAGGCCCACGGCGATTATGATCAGGCCGATGGTGCCCTTCAGGGCCTTAGGAGGCAGGTTCACCGAGAGGAGCACCGACAGCGAGGCCCCGGCGATGCTGCAGGCGGCTAGCACGAGGGCGATGCGAAGGTGACGGGACCCGGCGTGAAAGATGGCGTTTCCCACCCGGTGATGTCCGAGCCCAGCGGCGAACCCCGTGACCACCTCCGAGAGGAGGATCACGGGGATGACCTCCAGGGGTTCATAGCCCAGCAGGATGAGCACCGGCGTCAGGGTAGTGCCGTAACCCATTCCCAGAGTTGAATCCATGTACTCACATAAGAAGGCGAGGACGAACACCGTCAAAGACATAAGTGAGCGCTGTCAACAGAGGCGCCTTCCCTCCCTGCCTGAGTCTCGCAGACCGGTTACATACTATGTTGTCGCGGGTGGGCCTGTGAGGAGAGGCAGGCTATGAGGGCGCCCATCGCGGATGGCCCGGGAAAAGGCGATGCCGAAGACTTCCGTCTCCGGCATCTTTGTCCGCAACCTGTGGTCTCTAGGGCTTCCCGGAGTTCACTTCAGCTTGACGTGGCGCAGGGCGGCCAGAAGGGGCAGGGCGAATACGATGCTGCCCAGGCCCTGGATGACGTTGCCCGGGACGCTGATTATGGCCGCCGGGAACCCTCGCATGATTCCCCCGGCCACATAGTACCCGAAGACCATCCAGGCGGCGCCGAGGAGCATGGCTCCCAGAGCGGGTACCAGGCGTCCGCCCTGACGGAAGGCCGAATGGGCGATGAGCCCCACGAGAAGGCCTTCGAGCCCCTTAATGACCAGCGTCCACGGCGCCCAGTGCCCGAAGCCGCTGAGGAGATCGGCCAGAGAGGAGCCCAGGCCCCCGGCGATGAGCCCGGCAAGTGGCCCCATGTAGATGGCGGCCACGAAGATCATGGCGTCCCCGAAGTTCAGGAAGCCCTGAGTGGCCGGCATCGGTATCTGAATGATCATGGTCGATACGGTGACCAGGGCGATGAATAGGGCGAGCATGGTGAGTTCACGGGTCCTCATCTCAGTTCCTCCCTTTGAGTAATGAAATAGCCCCGAAGATTCCTTCGGGGCATACGAATAGCTACGCTCATATACCAAATGAGACGCTCTTGATCCTCCTCCCAATCAGACTATACTGTCGGCTCCGGATTCTCACCGGGATCAACCGCTGAGGCTGATGGGCTCGTCCCCTCCAGGGGGGCATCACCACCGGTCGGGAATTGGAGTTTCCTCCTCACCCTGCCCCGAAGGATCATCTTCGATTTTCTTTTATTTTATACCATCTCAGGGCAGCGGTCTAGTAGCAATTTCGCCGCCCGCCAGCTGACCCACTCCCGAGGGCGGCTCGGTCCCACTTCAAGCGCCGAGCCCCTTACGTCGGGGGGGAGCCCTCTCAGCCTTCCCGCGCCGCCTTGAGGGCCTTCAGCCTTTCGCCATGCAGGGGGTAGAAATACAGGGCCACCAGGGAGACGAGCAGCGCCACCAGGGGTACGGCGGTGACCAGCAGCCGAAACCCGATTATGGCCGAGGGCGGCTGGACCACGAGGTTCGGGTCGTAACCGGTGGAATCTAGGATCGCGCTCATTACCACCGCCTGGAACGAGATGCCGAGGCGGATGACGAAACCGTTGACGCCGAAGTACATGCCCTCTCGTCGCGTGCCCGTTCTGAGCTCGTCCTCGTCGATGACGTCCGAGATGAGGATGTCCAAGAGGAGCATGATGCCGGCGAGCCCGATCCCTACCAGGGCCCCGGTCGCGACGCCGGCCGCGAAACTGGAGGCGAACCAGAAGGGGACCAGCGCCGCCCCGAACAGGATCACCGACGCCATCATCGCCCTCCTGGCCCCGAGTCGCACCGTAACCCTGCTCCACAGGGCCAGGAATACCAGCGCCGCTATGAACACCGACAGGAACAACAGTGAGGTCTGTCCCTCGTTAATTTTCAGCACGTACTTGGCGTAAAAGGGTAGCGTCGCCGTCAAGGTCACGAAGGTAAATTGCACCAGGAAACTGGCCAGCACATAGGTGAGGAAGGAGCGGTTGGCGAAGGTATACCTCAGGGCCGACCTGAAGGGCAAAGGCTCTCCGACGGTTTCCGCCCCTCGCTCACGGGCTCCCCATACCGAGCAGTACAGGAAGGCCGCGGTGATTGCGGCGAAGATGGCGCCCATGGCCGGCCAGCCGAGGGAGCCGTAGACCAGAGGCGGCGCAGCTATTCCGACTATCAACCCGAAGATGCCGAAGAGCTGTCTGAAGGCCGAGACCTGGGTCCTCTCCTCGAGGGAGGTGAACATCTCCGGGAACAGCGAGGTCCAGTTCAGAATGACGAAGGTGTACAGGGTATCAAAGAGGAAGATAATGGCGAGGAAGTAAGCGAAGAGCAGGACCTCGTTCCCGTCGACGAACCGCAAGGGGGGCATCCACACCAGCGCGAAGGCCACCGCGAGGGGCAAGGATCCGAAGAGCATGTAGGGAATCCTGCGTCCCCAGCGGGTGCGCGTCCGGTCGGAGATGTGCCCGGCCAACGGGTCGTTGATGGCGTTCCAGATGCCGTAAAGGGCCATGCCGAGGCCGATGAGCTTGGTCGGCATCTTCAGGGTATCTACGTAGAAGAAGATGATGTAGGTGCTAAAGGCCTGGGCTACAACGGCTGATGCGAGAGCTCCAGAGCTGTAAGCTAGCTTCCGTAGGAGGTGCATAGGGCGTTCCCCGCTTTCTGTTGGTTTCTTCCAGGGCTATTCTCCTTTGGGCGGATAAATTCCTACCTAGAGAACTAAAGTCTGTGAGGTGTGTTTGATGTCGATCACTGAACTCGTGCCTCTACCGGACCTATCCCGGGCCCGGCGGGTCCTTTGTTTTCAGCCTCATCCGGACGACGCGGAGATCGGGGTCGGTGCGACCTTGTGCGTCCTCTCCAAGAGGGGCGCCCAGGTGATCCTCGTCACCGTCACTGATGGCGGGATGGGCACCTTCGATGCATCCCTCGAGCCGACCGAGGTGGCGATGATTCGTGAGCGGGAGCAGCGCAAGAGCGCGGCCGTCCTGGGCATCGAGGAAGTCGTCAACCTGGGGGCGCCCGACGGCGGTCAGATCTCCGAGCCGGTAGTTCGCGAGGAAGTCATAACCCTCATCCGGAAGTATCGGCCGGACTTCGTCATGGCGCCTGACCCGTGGCTTCCCTACGAGGCCCACCCTGACCACAGGACGGTGGGGCTCGCGGTAGCCGCCGGTGTTCTGTTCAGCCCCTACCCGCACATAAGTTCGGGCGGTGAGCCTCACCAGGTGCAGGGGGTGGCCTTCTATCTGACCGCGCATCCGAATACCTTCATGGATGTGAGCGAGGGCTGGCGCGCCAAGTTCGAGGCCCTCGCAGCCCATCGAAGTCAGTTCGACGAGGCGACCCTGAGCCTCCTCGAACATTACCTGACGGCTCGGGCCAGGGCATGGACGAAAGAGGGTTTCCTCACTGAGGCCCTGAAGGTCCTGAGCCCCATCCACCTGCATGTCAACGTAGATGCCGTTAACCTTTGAAGGAGGGCGGTTATATGGGCCTGACCATCACCGTAATTGGCGGGGGAAGCAGCTACACCCCCGAGCTGATGAATGGGTTACTCTTGAGGGCCGAGCGCCTTCCGACCGAGTCGGTGCGCCTGGTCGATATCCCCGAGGGCAGAAGGAGGCTCGAGGTCGTCGCGGGGCTCCTCCAGCGCATGGCGGCCAAGCACGGCTCTCGGGTGAAGATCGAGACCTATCTGGACCGGAGGAGGGCCCTCAGGGGGGCCGATGTGGTGATATCTCAGTTCAGGGTGGGCGGGTTAAGGGCTCGCTCCCTGGACGAGAAGTTGCCCTTAAGACACGGAGTTATCGGTCAAGAGACCACCGGCCCGGGCGGTTTCGCGAAGGCCCTGCGGACCATCCCAGTCGCCCTGGAGATAGCACGAGATGTCATGGAGGTGTGCCCGGAGGCCTGGCTCCTGAACTTCACCAATCCCGCCGGCATGGTCACCGAGGCCGTGCTCAGGCACGTTCCGGGGGTCAAGTGCCTCGGCCTGTGCAACGTTCCGCTGAGCATGGTACGCGCGGTCTGCGACCGTCTGGGGGTGGCTCCCTCTGACGTCGAGGTGGAGATGGTAGGCCTTAATCACTTAAGCTGGGTGCGGTCTCTCCTGGTGCGGGGACAGGATATTTTGCCCGCGGTTCTGTCCTCGGACCTGCTCAAGGAGGAACTGGTCAGGAACATTCCCGGTGCCGAGGTGCCCCCGGGCTTCCTGGAGGCCCTGGGGATGATGCCCTCCCCCTACCTTCTCTACTATTACCTGCACCCCCAGATGTTGGCCAAGATGAAGGCTGACCTGAGGGCAGGTAAGGGCACCAGGGCGGACGTGGTCCGCGACGTGGAGGAGCGTTTGTTCCGCTCCTATGCTGACCCGGCTGTGGAGGACATCCCTAAGGAGCTCGCCGAAAGGGGTGGCTCCTATTACTCCGAGGCCGCCCTGGACGTCTTGGACGCCCTGGTCAACGACCTGGGGACGCGCCACGTGTTGAACGTCCCCAACGGCAGCGCGACGCCGGACCTACCCCCCCAAGCGGTGATGGAGGTCACCTGTGTGGTGGATGGGGAGGGGGCGAGGCCGCTTCCAATAGGCCCGCTGCCGACCGCGGTGCGGGGCCTCGTGCAGCACGTTAAGGCCTACGAGGAGCTGACCATAGAGGCTGCGGTCAGTGGTGACCGCGAGGTCGCCCTCCTGGCCCTGCTCAACCATCCCTTGGTGGGCGACGTGACGACCGCGAGCGGGCTGCTCGCCGACATCCTGGAAAAGAACCAACAACTCTGAGGAGGGATGCCGATGCTCTTCTGCGGCGTGGACGGCGGTGCCAGCAAGACCGTGGCTCTCCTGGGGGACGAAGAGGGGACGGTCCTCGGCCTGGGCCACGGAGGCCCCGCCAATTACCAGGTGGTGGGCCTCGAGATGGCAATGGATTCGGTGCTTCGAGCCGTCCGGGACGCGACGCGGCAGGTTGGGGTTCGGGTGGAGGAGGTAGACCACTTCTTATTGGGACTGGCGGGGGATGACGGGCCTGAGGACCATGCGACTTTGGAAGGGGGCCTGCGGAAGCAGTTCCGCTCCTTCACGCTCATGAACGACTCCTGGATAGCCCTGAGGGGCGGAACCCGCGCCGGCTGGGGTTGTGTGGTGATATGTGGGTCGGGGGCCAATGCCGCTGCCAGAAGGGCGGACGGGAGGCGGGCCATCCTCAGGGGGCGCACTTACGAGTTCGGGAACAAGGGCGGCGCCCTGGACATCGCCCGCGATGCCCTTCACTGGGCTTTCCGGGCTGAGGAGGGGACCGGGCCGCCGACCAGGCTGAAGGAGGAGGTCCTCCTGTACTTCGGGGAGCCGGATTACGATGCCCTAGTCCGCCGGATGGTTGACGCTGGGCCTATGGGCATCTTCGGCGCCCTGGGGCTGGCCCCTGTGGTGAGTCGTCTGGCCGCCGAGGGTGATCGGGTGGCTCAGGAGATCCTCATGGACGTAGGGCGCCATCTGGGATACTCGGCCAGCGGGGTCATACGGAGGTTGGGAATGGAACGGGAGGAGTTCGACCTCGTACTGGCAGGGGGAGTCTTCGACGGCGAGTGCCCTCTGCTGATCGACGAGCTCACCACCACCGTCCATCGCACTGCCCCCCTCGCGAGGCCGAGGCGGCCCGAGTACGAGCCCGTAGTCGGCGCCTTCTTACTGGCCCTGGAGGCTAATGGCATCGAGGTCGACGAGCGGATTTATGAGAGGATTGCGACGACCAAGGCGAAGCTGGGGGGGAGATCTTAAGTGCGACTGACGAGATTGCCTCGCAAGAGGTTGGCGAACCTTCCCACCCCGCTGGTTTCCCTGGACCGCTTGAGCCACGAGCTCGGCGGGCCCGAGCTTTGGGTCAAGAGAGACGATCTCACGGGGATCGGCATGGGCGGGAACAAGCTGAGGAAGCTAGAGTTCATTATCGGCCGTGCCCTGGAGGAGGGGGCGGACCTGCTGGTCACCACCGGAGGAGTGCAGTCCAACCACGCCAGGCAGACGGCAGCTGCCGCCGCGGCCTCGGGGCTGGACTGCGTGCTGGTGTTATCGGGACAGGCCGGGCCGGCGGAGGGGAACCTCCTCTTGGATTACCTCTTCGGGGCGGAGGTTATCTTCACGGATATCGAGGACTGGGACGAGAGGGAGGCGCTGCTCCGGGAGGTGGCCGACAGCTACGCTCAGCGTGGCCGACGTCCCTACGTTATTCCCGTTGGGGGGTATAGCCTCGAGGGGATCGCGGCCTACGTGAGCGGATTTCTAGAGACCTGGAACCAGTGCCTTCAGCTGGGAATAGACTTCGACGCGATCTACCTGGCCTCGGGGTCGGGTGGAACCCAGGCTGGCCTGGCGGCGGGCGCGGCCGTGTTTGGGCAGCGAGTTGAGGTCTACGGCGTAGACGTCGTGCCTGAGCAGGACGGGCTCGAGAGGAGGGTCCGTGATGGCGCCCGGGACTTCCTGGACAGGGCCGGCTACGGGACCGGGGACCTGGCGATGACGGTTGTGGAGGGCTACGGCGGTCCGGCCTATGGGATCCCGGATGAGGCGACCTGGCAGGCCATCGAGCTGGTCGCCAGGGCGGAGGGGCTGGTTCTCGACCCCGTATACTCTGGAAAGGCCATGGCGGCCCTGATCGATCATATCAGGGACGGGCGTTGGGGCCGGGGACATCGGGTGCTCTTCTGGATGACCGGGGGGCAGCCGGCTCTCTTCACCTTCACTGACAGGTACCGAGTAATTCGCAACACGAACATTTGATTGTGTATGAATTTGACCTTGAGAAAAAGCTCGAACTAGTCTATAATGTCCTACGTAGAGTGAAAATTTGTACATAACCTAACTATGTGACAACGCGTTCGGTGAGGAGGTGAGCTCTTTCTCCTTATTGCTCTTGGTCTCAGGTAGGTTCACAGAGAGCACGTAAGAGGGGGGTGCTTACGTAATCATGAGGAGGATTTCCAAGGTCGCTGTCCTGGGAGCAGGGGTGATGGGTAGCGGTATTGCGGCCCATCTGGCCAACGTCGGCATAAGGTGCTACCTCTTGGACATCGTGCCGGCTGAGCTCACGGACGAGGAGAGGAAGCGGGGCCTCACTCTTCAGGATCGGCAGGTGCGTAACCGTCTTGCCGCGACGGGGTTGGAGAGGGCCCTCAAGGCCAGGCCAGCTGCCTTCTACGTGCCTGAGCAGGCCAGCCTCATAACTGTGGGAAACCTGGAAGACGACCTGGAGTGGCTTTCTGAGGTAGATTGGATCATAGAGGCCGTGGTGGAGAGGCTCCCCATCAAGAAGTCCTTGTTCGAGAAGGTTGCCAAATACAGGCGGCCCGGAACTATCGTGAGCTCCAACACCTCCGGCATCTCCGTCAACGCCATGATCGAGGAGATGGACGAGGACTTCCGCCGCCACTTCCTCGGCACCCATTTCTTCAACCCGCCCCGGTACATGAAGCTGCTGGAGATAATCCCGACCCGGGACACCGATCCCGACGTGGTCGAGTTCATGCGACGGTTTTCAACCGACGTCCTGGGCAAGGGAGTGGTGATAGCCAAGGATACGCCTAACTTCATCGCCAACAGGATCGGTACCTTCGGCATGCTGGCCACCATCCGGATCATGCTGTCTCGGGGCTACAGGATCGACGAGATAGACGCCATCACCGGGCCCGCCATGGGGAGGCCCAAGAGCGCCTCCTTCCGCACCCTCGACCTGGTGGGGCTGGATACCTTCGTCCACGTCGCTGGCAACGTTAGGGAGAACGTCGAGGATCCGGCCGAGAAGGAGGCCTTCAGCATCCCCGACTTCGTACAGGAGATGCTGAAGCGAGGTTGGCTGGGCGAAAAAAGCGGTCAGGGATTTTACAAGAAGATCAAGCGCGACGGCCAGAGCCAGATCCTCACCCTCGACTACACGAGCATGGAGTACGTGCCGCGGGAGAAGCCGCGTATCGAATCCCTGGGCAAGGCCAAGGGGATTCAGGACGTCGGGCAAAGGGTCAAGCACCTTTTGGAGGCCGGGGACCGGGCCGGTTCCTTCGTCTGGGAAGTGCTCAAGCTGACCCTGTTGTATACGGCGAAGGTGACTCCCGAGATAGCAGACGACATCCTGAGCGTGGACAACGCGATGAAATGGGGCTTTAATTGGGAACTCGGCCCCTATGAGCTCTGGGACGCCATCGGAGTCAAGGAGTCCGTGGAACGCATGGCCGCGGAGGGAGAACAGATTCCGGCCTGGATACAGGAGATGCTGGATGCGGGCCATACCTCCTTCTACATGGACAGGAGGATGTATGATTTCCGCGGGCGCCAGTACGTCGAGATGCCGACAGAGCCTCGCGTTATGCGGTTGGCTGCCATCAAGAAGGGCGAGAGCGTTGTTAAGCGGAACACGGACGCCAGTCTCGTGGACCTTGGGGACGGCGTGGCCTGCTTGGAAATGCACTCGCCCAACCAGGCTATAACCCCGGATTTCGTGAAGATGATCTACGAGAGCCTGGAGGAGGTGGACCGGAACTTCGTAGGACTGGTCATCAGCAACCAGGCCAAGAACTTCTGTGTTGGGGCCAACCTCCTGCTCTTGCTCATGGAGATCGGTCAGGGTAACTGGGACGGTATCCAGAGCATGGTGAAGGCCTTCCAGGATGCCACGCTGGCGATGAAGCACTTCCACAAGCCCGTGGTCGCGGCTCCCTTCGGCATGACCCTGGGCGGCGGGTGTGAGATAGCCTTGGCCGCCCATAGGATCCAAGCCAGTGCGGAGACGTACATCGGCCTGGTCGAGTTCGGCGTCGGCCTGCTGCCTGGCGGTGGTGGCAACAAGGAGCTGCTGTTAAGACACCTCGAGGCCGTACCCAGCGATGGGCAGATCCCCTTCGACCTGACGCCTTACGTGGCGAGGGTTTTCGAGCAGATCGCCATGGCCAAGGTGGCCACCAGCGCCCATGAGGCGAAGAAGATGCGGTTCTTGCGGCCGTCGGACAACATCAGCGTGAACGGCGATTTCCTGTTGTATGACGCCAAGAGAACGGTTCTGGACATGGTCCGGGACGGTTTCCGGCCGCCTGCTCCCGCCAGGATCAAGGTCTTGGGCGAGGCCGGCAGGGCGGCGCTGGAGGCCATGACCTACAACATGATGAAGGGCGGCTTCATCAGCGAGTACGACAAGTTCATAGCCGACAAGATAGCCTATGTCCTCACCGGGGGAGAGGCCCCTGCCGGGAGCGAGGTCAGCGAGGAATACCTGCTCGAGCTGGAGAGGGAGGCCTTCGTCGACCTCTGCCGGCAGGAGAAATCCCAGGAAAGGATGCGGCATATGCTCTCTACGGGCAAGCCGCTTCGTAACTGAGGGGGTGCACCGATGAGAGAGGCCGTCATCGTATCGGCAGCGCGGACAGCCGTGGGGAAGGCCCCTAGGGGGACCCTTCGACAGACCCGTCCCGATGAGATGGGGGCGGTGGTCGTCAGAGAAGCGGTGAAGAGGGCGTCCGGCTTAGATCCTCGGGAAATCGACGACCTGGTGATGGGCTGCGCCTTCCCGGAGGCCGAGCAGGGGATGAACGTAGCCCGGGTGATAGGATTGCGGGCGGGCCTGCCGAGCTCAGTACCCGGCCAGACCATCAACAGGTTCTGCGCATCAGGCCTGCAAGCCATCGCCATTGCGGCGGAGAAGATCATGTGCGGATTCGCCGACGTCGTGGTGGCCGGCGGCGTGGAGAGCATGAGCCTCGTCCCCATGGGTGGCAATAAGATGTCGCCGAACCCCTACCTCGTAAGCCACTACCCGGAGGCCTACATGTCCATGGGGCTCACGGCCGAGGAGGTCGCGGCGAGATACGGGGTCAGCCGCGAGGAACAGGATTCCTTCGCCCTGGCCAGCCACCGCAAGGCCATGAAGGCTATCCAGGAGGGCAGGTTCAAGGACGAGATAGTGCCCCTGGAGGTGACTTTGAAGTCCTTCGAGAACGGGGAGCTCAAGGTGACCAAGCGGGTCTTCGATACCGACGAGGGGGTGCGTCCCGACACCTCCGAGGAGGCCTTGGCCAGTCTGCGACCCGCCTTCAAGGCCGGAGGTACCGTTACCGCCGGCAATTCCTCTCAGACCAGCGACGGGGCGGCGGCGGTAGTGGTCATGACGGCTGAGAAGGCCCGCGAGCTCGGCCTCAAGCCCTTGGGCACCTTCCGCTCCTTCGCTGTGGGCGGTGTGGAACCGGACGTAATGGGAATTGGGCCGGTGGTGGCGGTGCCCAAGGCGCTCAAGCTGGCGGGGATCAGGCTTGAGGACGTCGACCTCGTGGAGCTCAACGAGGCCTTTGCCGCGCAATCTCTGGCCGTGATCAAGGAGCTGGAGATGGACCCCTCCAGGGTGAACGTCAACGGCGGAGCCATTGCCCTGGGCCATCCGCTGGGCTGTACTGGGGCGAAGCTCACCGTCACCCTGCTCAACGAAATGGCCAGGCGCGGGTCCAGGTACGGCCTGGTGACGATGTGCATAGGAGGCGGCATGGGCGCTGCAGGGGTCTTTGAACGGGCTGGATAGGCCTTCGAAGGTCGACCCGAGCGGTCGACCTTCTCCCTTTAGGTTGGCCGTGGGGCGGCCTTCTTCGGCCCAGATGACGTTACCCCCTGGGACACTATGGTGGAGTCCGGTCTCCCAGGGGGTAACGCTTTCTGCGCTCTTAACGCCGGCTGTCCTTAAGTTGTCAGCTGTACTGACCGGCCTGTGGGGATTGGCCGAACTGCTGACCGACCTGGCCGTAGGTCTGCTGAGGTCCTGCCGGCGGAGTGTACCCGTACTGTGGGCCCTGATAGGTGGGAGTGGGCCGAGCCTGATAGCCGGCCTGACCTATCCCCGCCTGGGGATGGGCGATGCGCTCGACTTCGTTGCGCACCGAAGTGACCACCTGTCGGAAAGCGTTCAGGGTCTGTGGGTCTGCAGTCGCGGGAGTGTACCATCCCTGCTGTCTGGCGAAATCGAACACCTGCTTGGCCATGTTGTTGATGTCGTTGTGAATCCGTTCTAGCGTCTGTCTCAGCTGCGGATCAGCCGCTTCCAGCGTCGACCAGTGGTACCTTTCGGAGACCGCCTTCTCCGTCATGAGCAGTTCCATCGCGATGTCTTTGTCGCTGTACGTGTCGTACATGGGCCCGAGCCTCCCTCAGAAGTTTTGTCCGACCAGGTTGCTGATCTGTTCGATGTGACGCCTGTGAGCCTGTTCGACCTGGTGGCATAGTTGCCTGAGCTGAGGGTTCCGACAGACCTGCTCGAAGGCTACGGCCTTCTTAATGGCCATTTCGTCGGCCTTTACGCACTCCTCCACCCACCAGGTCTCGACTTTCGTGAAGTGATTCAACCCTTTCACCTCCTCGTCTGGGATTTCCAAGCCTTAGATTTTCAAGGTGGACGAGGGGTTATTCTGCCGTGGGGGAACTGGCCCTTGCCATTTACAGGGAACGCTAGATAGCCTGGGCGGGGGCCTTGTAACATCGCCGTGCCCCCGGAGCCGGAGCCCCCAGAGGCTCGCCTCTTGGGGCCCAACCTCAGCCTTGGCCCATGACCGCCAACCTGCTTTCCGGGCTCCCTTGACAGTAATTCGGTTACGGAGGAAAATACGCGTGAGATAAGCTCAAGGGCCGGACGTAGTATGCTCCTGAGGGAGCGGCGGCTAGGGCGTGCGGCCTTGTAAGATCAGGCCGGCGCCGGCGGCGAGGAGCAGGATAACCATCCGGTCGAAGAGCCGCTGGGGCATGCGACGGTGCAGAGCCGAGCCAGCTACCAGGCCGAGGATGAGCCCAGGTGAGCTCCGGAACAAGGTCGACCATACGACTGGCGTCAGGAGGCCGACGACCCCGTAGAGGACAAGCCTGTACAGGGTGTCGGAGAGGAAAGTCAGCGAGGTGTGGCAGCGGAAGGCTTCTTTGTCGCGCACGACCTCGCGCAGATACATGACGATGGGCGGACCGTTGGTGCCGAAGAGGCCTCCCAAGACGCCGGCGACCCCTCCGGCCACGATCCCCGCCGAAGGGGTCGGCGAAAGCGGTCTGCGGGGCGGTCGGAAGAGGGAGAATAGGCAGTACAGGATTATGCCCAGGCCCAGTACCGGCTTTAGGAGAAGGGCAGGAGCCCACTTGAGGAAGTAGGTGCCCGCCAACGAGCCCCCGGTCAGCCCGGGGAGGAGTGGCCAGATGAGACGGGGACGAAGGGAGCGCACATCCAGGGCGGTGATGGCCAGGCAGGCCACCAGATCGGCTGCCGTTACGAGAGGTACCACCACGCTGAGGTCGAAGAAATAGAGGAGGAGCGGCACCGCTACCAGGGCGAAGCCGAAGCCGGAGGAGCTCTGCGCGAAGGAGGCGAAGGCGAAGATAATAGCTGGTAACAAGCCCTCGAGCATTCTTACCCCCCCTCCGGGGGAAGAGATTCGCGGGGCAGGAGGGTGATACCTGCCGGGACAGGGGGCTTCAGGTTCGAGGAGAGAGGGCGTCCCGGCGCAGCCCTTCTTCGGATATTGGAGAGCTGGCGCACGGCCTTAGGAGGCGGGTCGCTATGACCGATATAATCCTCAGCAGGCGTCGCCGTTGAAGCGCAGTTCTAGGGGGAGGAGTGCAGGTTGAGAGCGGTTCCACTGGAGAGGGCCATCGGTAAGAGGTTGGCGAGGACCCTGTACTCGAGCGATGGGCGCGTGCTCCTTCACGCGGGTACCGTCCTCACTGATACATATGTGCAGAGGCTCAAGCTGAGAGGGTACATCTCGGTTTACATCATGAACGAGCTCGTCCCCGACCTGGTCGTAAACGACGCTATAACCGAGGTCACCCGTGTTAAGGCCATGACCCGAGTCTCCGAGGCGATGGCCGCTATCGCGAGGGGCGAACGTATCGAGCGGGGACGCGTCATCGATGTGGTACGGAAGATTATATCCGACCTGGCGGAGAGCCCTGACGTTCTCTTCTGCCTGTCCAACATCCGTTCGATGGATGATTATACCTTCGCTCACAGCGTCAACGTCTGCGTGCTGGCGGTCATGATCGGACAGGCCTTGCACTTTGCGCGGTCGCAGTTAGAGAGGTTGGGGGTCGGTGCGCTGCTCCACGATATCGGTAAAGTAAAGGTCCCGAAGTCGATCTTGCAGAAGCCGGGGCGCCTTACCCCTCACGAATTCGAGGTGGTCATGGGCCACGCTGAGGAGGGGTTCAATATCCTGCGGAGGCATTTTGACTTCAGCCTGTTCTCGGCTCACGTCGCCTTCCAGCATCATGAGCGCCTTGACGGGACGGGATACCCGCGAGGTCTGAAGGGAGATGCTATCCATCCCTTCGGGAGAATAACTGCGGTGGCCGACGTCTACGATGCCGTTACCAGTGACCGCGTCTATCGGGCTAAGATGCCGCCGCATGAGGCTCTGCGAATGTTGAAGGTGGAAGGCAAAGGGCGTTTCGACCAAGAGGTCGTGAACAAGCTGATGGCGCGCGTGGCGGCTTATCCCACCGGATGCATCGTCAAGTTGAGCACCGGGCAGCTAGCGGTTGTGGTGCAGCAGGTCGCCCACGCTCCGGACCGCCCCATAGTGCGAGTCGTGACGGATGATAAATACCGAGTGATCGAACCCGAGGATCTCCCCTTGGAGTCCTGCCCCGAGGTGACCATCGAGGCCGTGCTGGACGACTTTCCCAACCAAGTTCTACGACAGCTCAGAGCTCCAACTTAGGGGCGCCCAGAGGGTCCTCTTGGGCCAACAGGCGCGCCAACTTCCTTATTTGGCGAGAAGCCGGGCAGCCCGAGAAGGCCGACAGCAGGGGAACCTGACGGAGCGTGGAGGTGGACACCGCGTTGTCCCGGGGTATAAAGCCCAGGTACTGTATGTCAACGGAGA
>DFND01000093.1 GCA_002375895.1 Firmicutes bacterium UBA3576 | reverse complement strand
CGACTTTGTCAGGAGACACTAGATAGGTTGCGCCAATCGAGCCCGGCTATCCGGCAGGATTGGCGCTGGACCCGGAAGAAGTAGGGCCTAGGATAAATTGCCAAGGAGGGGGCGCTGGGGATGAAGAGGTTTACCGTGGCGGCGGTCCAGATGGCGGCGAAGCCCAACGACGTGAGGGCGAACATAGAGAAGGCAGTTGCCTGGTTGGAGAGGGCCGTCAAGGAGCATGCCGCCGAGCTCATCGTCTTCCCGGAGACCATCACCACGGGCTTTTCGCCGGGCATGTCGGCGGAGGAGCTCTGGGACCTCGTCGACTTCGTACCCGGGGGCACGACGGAGGACATAGGCCGGGCGGCGCGCAAGCATGGGGTTCATGTCGTCTGGCCCACGTACAGCCGTGGGCCGGAACGCGGCGTGGTCTACAACACCTCGGTCCTCATCGGGCCCGACGGGGAGATAATCGGGACGTACCACAAGACCCACCCCTTCCCCACCGAGAGGCTTGAGGGCGGCGGCTGGTGCACACCGGGCACCGGGGCCGAGGTCTTCGAGACGGAGCTCGGGAAGATCGGGATGATAATCTGCTATGACGGGGACTTCCCAGAGCTCGTCCGGCTGCTGGCGGTCAAGGGAGCCGAGATCGTCACCCGGCCCTCGGCCCTGTTGCGCAGCTATGATATCTGGTACATCACCAACTGCGCCCGGGCCTACGACAACCACGTCTACTTGGTCGGGGTCAACGCCATCGGGCCCGATGCCGGCGGCAACTACTACTTCGGTCACAGCATGATCGTGAGCCCCATCGCCCAGCGCCTGGCCCAGGCCCGGGGCACGGAGGAGATCATCGCCGCCGAGCTAGATCCCGAGCCGTTGAAATACCTGACCTTCGGGGCCAAGTCGCCCATGATCTTCGACCATCTGGAGGACCGTAACCTGGGGGTGTACAGGGAGATCCTCAGAGAGGCTCAGAGCCCCTTTGAGCCCGCCCGCCGCATATCCTATCAGAAGACGCCTCTAGAGGAGGACTAGTGAGGCCCGTCCCTCCCCCCGGCCTGAGCCGGGGGGAGGGACCACCCCGCTTCCGAACAACCTGAGAGGCCTACGCCTAGCCCCGCCCGATCACGTAGCGATAGGGGTCGACCTCCTGGCGAAGCATCCTGAGCTCCTCCTCCGTGGGCGGCTCGCTGGTCCCGAGGTCGTCCGCCCACAGGAGCTCGAACCCCGTGTTCGCCTGGATCTGCTCTCGTGTGACGCCCGGATGCACGCTCTCGACCTTCATCCTCTTGGTCTCCTCATCAAAGCCTATCACGCAGAGATCGGTGATGACCTTGTAGGGGCCCGTCCCCGGCGGCAGCCCGGCCGCCTCCCTGGCGCCCTTGCCCGTGAGGTAGCCGGGCGTGGTGATGAAGTCGAGCTTCGGGGTGAACCTCCTCCTGTCCTGGGGGGTGATCATCATCGTCCGCCAGCAGAGGGAGGCCAGGTCGTTGGCGCCCCCGCTGCCCGGAAACCTCACCTGCGGCCTCTGATAATCAGACCCGATCAGAGTGGAGTTGATATTGCCGTACATGTCGATCTGAGCCCCGCCGAGGAAGGTGTAGTCCACCATCCCCCGCTGGCAGTGCTCCATGATGTCCGGCATGCTGCCCGCCACCAGCCCCCTATAGAAGGTACGGGAATCCCCCACCGATATGGGCATGGAGGGCAACAGGGGCCCGAAACCGCCAGCTTCGAAGAGCACCATGAGGTCCGGCGCGTAAATCCTCTGGGCCAGCATGGCCGCAGCACAAGGTGCGCCCGTCCCGACCACCACGGTGCTGCCGTCCTCAAGATAACGGGCGGCCAAGCAGATCATCAGTTCCATCTTGTTGTACTCAGGCATATGGGCCTCCCTCCCCACGGGCCTCCCTGTCGAGCAGATACTCGGTGGCCCTGAGCTGCCGCATACGCTCTATACCCCCGCACAGCTCTAGGTACTCGGTGAAATCCTTAACCCCGTAGATGTACTTGTCCAGGAACGCGGCCAGTTTGGCCTCGTCCCGCTCTACCTCCAGCCACAACCTGAGGTGGTCTTCGTCGGAGAAGTACTCGTAGGGCATGTTCCCAGGATAGGAGCCGTAGGGGACCTCGATGACCGCGTCGACGAGGAAATAGGGGATGGCCGTGGCGTTGGGGTTCTGGCGGATCTCCTCGTGTGGGATCAGACGCTCGGTAGTGATGATGACCCTCTTGGCGGCCCGCGCCAGGTCGAGGTCGGATATCATGATCCCGTCTATCTGGCAGTTCCCGTAGACGTCCGCCCTGTGGACGTGAATGATGGCCACGTCCGGGAAGAGGGCGGGCAGGGCCACCAGCTTGGTGCCGGTGAAGGGACACTCTATCTCCACCGCCGCGCTCTTCCTCATGGTGTCCGTCCCCAACATCACCCGCACGGGCAGAAAGGGAACCCCCATCGCCGCCGCCTTGAACCGCCAGGCCAGCGCTGCATTGGTCCACTCGGTGACCTCGACCTCGCCGCTCTCAAAGGCCCGGCGCGCAGCCCTGGAAAGGCCTCTCGCCTCCAGACCGACGACGTAGGCCACATCACAGCGGTTAACACAGCCCCCCGCCGTCAAGATCTGACAGTCGTGAGTGGTCGTGTGGCCCGCGAAGGCCAGGTTGCGCTTCCTCTGCCTCACTATCTCGTGCAGCACCGCCGTAGAGATCCTGTTGGCGCCGAAGCCGCCGGTGGCTATGTACGTTCCGTCCGGGATGAACCGCTCCACGGCCTCCCGGACCGTGGTCACCTTGGGGACCATCTTCCGCGACTTCTGGCGGAAGAACTCCCGCGCACGGTCCACGTCGGGGTCCGTAAACAGCCTGCCCTCGCCCCTGGGACCTGTAACCATTCTGGACCCTCCCTCCCCGTTATCTTACGTAACCCACTTCCATGTCTTACCTGGCTTTCCTTCACAGGACAGCCCGCTTTCGGAGGGAAGAGTCGCGATCGGTAGAGGAGGGGCCCTTCAGTGGGAAAGGCGAGAGGGGCGCACTGGGGTGGACATGTTAACGGCCGTTATGGTCCACCCCTTGAGGAAGGCACACTGAATCAGTCTGGTTTTACCAGCCCTGCCTTCAGGGCATAGCGAACCAGCTCGGAACGACGGCTCATACGCAGCTTCGTCTTGAGGCGGGAGGTATAGGTTTCTACGGTCTTGACACTTATGAAGAGCTCATTGGCGATCTGTTGATGCGTATATCCCAAAGCGATCAACCTCAAGACCTCTTTCTCCCTGTTGGAGAGCGCTACTTGCGTCTCCCGCCCTTCGGACATCGGCGCGGGCCTGGCCAACTCATTGATCAACACGGTGGTCATGTTGGGATCGATATACACTCCGCCGGCGTAAACGGACCGGATGGCGGACAGCAATTCAGTGTCGGCGGCCTTCTTAAGAATGTAACCACTACAGCCCGCCTTGAGCGCGTCCCTCAAGTAGTGCTCGTTGTCGTGCATGGTCAGGACGAGAAACCTCACCGTCGGTTTTCGTCGTTTGATCTCCCTTACCAGCTCCATGCTCGACTTCCCCGGCATGCTCAGATCAAGCAATATGATATCCGGGGAGAGCGTCATACAGAGCTCCAGAACCTCGTCGCCGCTGCCCGCTTCCCCGATTACCTCCATGTCCTCCTGGGCGTTGAGCATCATTCGCAATCCACTGCGCAAGACGCCGTGGTCATCGGCCACCAGTATCTTGATCTTACGCATGGTCCCTCAAGCCTTCCCTCAGCCCAATGTGGACGTAGATGGTAGTCCCCCGTCCGGGCGCCGACTCAATGGTGAGATCGCCTCCGATAAGATTTACCCGCTCGCTCATCCCGTGCAAGCCCAGCCTTTTTTCCTTGAATAACGGGGAGCTCAACACCGCTTCTACGTCAAAGCCCACGCCGTTATCCTCGACGATAGCCGTCAAGACGCCGTTCTTGCGTTCCAATATGACGCTTACCTCGCTGGCCTGTGCATGCCTCAGCACGTTGGTCAACGCCTCCTGGATGACCCGGTAAATCGTTATTTCGATCTCGGGCGACAACCTGAGGCCGTCAATGCCAAAACTCTGAAAATCTATTTTGATCCCCGTCTTCCGCGCACATTCGAGGGCGAACCTCTCAACAGCTGCCTTGAGGCCCAGGTCATCCAGGGCACTGGGACGCAGTGCGAGCGATAGGTCGTGAATCTCATCCAGCACCGTGCCCACCAAGGCTCGAAGCTCAGTGACCCTCTCCCTTACTTCTGCAAGGGACTTGGAGTCCTCAACCATCTTCAGGCCGATGGCCAGAGACGTAAGGGATTGGCTCGTTTCGTCATGGAGCTCTCTAGCAATTCTACGCCGTTCCTCTTCCTGGGCTCGAATCAACTTTTTCAACAGACTAGAACGGGCATCATGGGCTCTCTCGAGCCTGTCGATCATCTCGTTGAAGGCGCTGCCGAGTTCTCGTAGCTCGTCCCTGCCCTCCCACAGGGGAACTCGCTTGGTGAGGTCTCCATCCCCCACCGCCTTTGCGGTCTCAACCAAGTGACCAATGGGCCTGGTTAATATAGAGGTGAGGAAATAGGCGGCAAGGATACCCAGGACGCCGACGAATAGGGTCGCCAGCAGCAGGCGCTTGGTGGTGGAAAGCAACAGCTCTTCTATTCTCCTCGTAGATATGCCCACTCGTACGGTGCCTGCCCTGCCCTCGAAGATGGGCACCGCGACGTCGTAGACCAATCCTTCCTCCGTGAGCAGAGGCTTGACGCTGGCAACCTCGTCACTCCCGAGCGGGTTTATCTCCACTAAGCCCACGGGTATGACGTCGCCAAAGCTGTTGCCAATTAAGTTCCCGTCGGCGTCCAAGATAAACACATAACGAACGTCCTGATCGTTCTCGACCGCCTGGGTGACCAGTTCGTGCAGGGCAAACATATCATGCGTGAAGACCAGATCCACACTGCGAGCAGCGATATACCGGGCTATGGAAACGCCCTGGACGGTCAGCTGGCTCCTGAGATTGTCTCGGAGCGTCACGTAAGTGAGCACTGTCGTCCAGAGTCCCAACAAGAGCACAAGGCCCACAACGATCCCCATGATCCTGGTTCGAGTATTGGTAAAGCTGAAGAGGGCGTTGACGGCCCTCCGAAGGCCTCTACTTTTCACCGAACACCGCCTCCGCCAACTGCCTCACCGAGTCATAATCACTGTCCTGTTGCTCGACGAACCTGTCGGTCCGCAGGTGCTCGAGAATCTCCTTGCCCTCGGCGTTCAAATGCATCTCGAGGAAAATGGTCTTGAGCCTGGATTTCGTCAGTTCATCCAGCTTTGGGCTCACTACAACCGGTGGGCTGCCGAATTCCTTCGACTTATGGATGACGCGGACCTGTCCGGCGAAGTCGGGGTTCTTCTCGGCGATATAATCTAGAACCAATCCGTCAATCGCCGCTCCGTCGACCACCTTCTCGGCAACCGCCTTGATGGAGTTATCGTGACTGTAGGTATATATAGTCCTCTGGAAGAAGGATTCGGTCGTCTCGCCCCTGAGTTCCACTAAGTATCTGGCGTAGAGGTAACCGCTGGTAGACCACGGGTCCGTAAAGGCGAACAGCTTGCCCTCTAGATCAGCGAAATCCCTTACGTCACTATCTGTGGGAACGATGATGTAAGATTGGTAGGTGGTCTTCCCTCTGATCTCTGGCACCAGAAAGGGCTCTAGGTCGAAGTCCTCGACTCCTAGTACGTAGGCGTAGGTACAGATAAAGGCGAGGTCGACCTCCCCAGCGGCTAGCAGGTCATTGACCTCTTTGTAGGTCTTGCGCTGAATGACCTTGATCGGACGGCCGAGATGTCGCTCTAGGTATCGCAACAGCTCTCCGTAATAGACCAGGCTTTCCTTGGGGGAGGTAATGGAGGCGAAGGCAACTCTGAGCGCCTGGTCGCCATCCTGCTGGTGGTACCCGACTGGCTGCGTATTGCTCAGTGACAACCTCTCGTATTCATCGGGGTTCGCACATCCCCCTAGAATGAAGGGCAGGCTTAAGAGCACCAAGACGACGAACAGCTGTGGCCACCCGAGACGCATCAACCCAAACACCCCTTCACAGCAGAGTTCTCGAAGGAGTTCCGTCTATCCACCGTACCTCCACGCCCTGCACCACCCTTCAATTTTAACATGTCTATCTTTCGAGTGCTCTCGGGGAATTCCGCCGCTCGAGGCACCCGTACCCAGTAGCGACGATCTTGTAACGGCGGAAATCCATCGGCCTCTCCCGCCTGGTCGCTGACCGCGACCATCGACCTCACGGGGAGGGGACACCTGCGGCCCAATTGTGAAACAATTATCATGGCCCACGATACTGCCTCCGCAAGAGGCTCTCTCCATAAAGGGGCCGCCTCGGCGCTGCATCGATAACGAGCAATGGCTCCTACCTCAAACCCCGTCTTACACCCATCTCCTCACGGCCTCTTCATAATCTGTGGGGGAGTTGATGTTAAGAAAAGTCCTTCTTGAGCGCAGACCCTCTGGCAACTGCTCGATATCCACGATACTGGTAGCTACATGATCGTAAAAGGATATTATCCGGCGCTCACCCCTGCTTAAAGCCCTCTCGATTTCCACCACACACAATTTGGAGTATATAGCCTGAAGCGGCTCAAGGTATCCGCCGATCTTCACCGCCACTACATCAGCCTTCATCGTGGCCGCGAGGCCATGGAGAAAGCACCCGAGCTCCGGCGATGCGAAGGGCTGATCACAGGCCACCACAAAGGCATATTGTCCCGAAAGCTGTTTGAGCCCAACCCTGAGGCCCTCCAAGGGACCCAAGTCTCTGACCTCATCGGTGACGACTGTAGCCTCAGGCCCAGCGATGGGTTTGACGGCGGCATACAACCGCCGTGACACTACTATCACGACCTCTGAGTACCTTCCAAAACGGCTCAGGAGGTGTTCCAGTAAGGTCTGCCCTGAACCAGGTGGAAACTCGGAGAGCACCTTATCCCTCTTGAACCGAGTACTCTTTCCGCCAGCCAGGATGATCACTGCTGGACTTCGCGTCATCTTAGGCTCCTTCCTCCACGGAGATCAGGTGGACCGCTGACTGTGGCAAGCAGACGCGGCAGAGGTCGCCCGGCTTGAGGCGCCTCTTCTCAACCACGTGTCTCGGTAGCAGCATCTCCAGGTCGTAAAGGTCATCCGTGACTCTTAAGAACAGACGATACATGAAGCCCTGCGACAGGACTGACGCGATGGTGGCCTCAAGGACATTCCCCCTGGGCTGTCTTGTGCGTTCTGGCCGCAAGTAAAGGACATCCTCGGGACGAATTCCGAATATGACCCTGGCCCCAACCCGAACCGGCCGGCCTTCCACCTGTACGTCGAATTTCTCGCCTTGAATATCCAGCAGCCCGTCGGGGGTGATACGGCGAACCACCCCTCGATAGATGTTCCGCATACCGACAAAACGAGCGACCTTATGGCTCTTTGGACGTAGAAAGACCTCCCTCGGCGGTCCATGCTGAAGGACTTTGCCACCGTCCATCACCACGACCCGGTCACCCAACATCATGGCCTCCTCTAGATCGTGGGTCACGAAGACCGTTGGAATTGGCCTGTGGTTCAAGACCCGGCGCAAGTACTGTCGCGACTTCTGACGGGTCAACACGTCTAAAGCCGAGAAAGGCTCGTCCAGCAACAGGAGCCCAGGTCGTGTGATCAGGGCTCTGGCAAGGGCCACCCGCTGCGCCTGACCGCCGGAAAGTTGCCTGGGCAGGCGGTCCTCTAGACCCCCGAGCTGCAACAGCTCAATGAGCTCAGGCAGGTCCTGCCGCCGGTCATCACCACGTGGCACACCGTACAAGATGTTCTCCCGTACTGTGAGATGAGGAAAGAGGGCCGGGTGTTGAAACACGTAGCCGACCCGTCGCCGATGAACCGGCAGGACCGTCGCCTTTCCCCTATCCTTGGACCTGTAGTATACGAGGTCGTCAAGCACTATCTCTCCACTGTCTGGCTCCACGAGCCCCGCTACCAACTTGAGAACAGTGGACTTACCGGACCCAGAGGGCCCTAAGAGCACGGTTACGCCACGCTCGAGGGTCAGGGAGACGTCGAGGGAAAACCGTCCGAAGGACTTGCGCACCTCAATGCTCAGCAACGGAACCTTCACCCCACTCCGGGTGTCGAAGCACCCCCCGCGCTAACAGCAACACCGCGACTGAGACTATGATCATCAGCGCAGACATCACCATGGCGGCCGAAAAGTCACTCTGCATCGCGGTATAAATAGCCAAGGGAAGGGTTCGAGTGACTCCCTGTAAGTTGCCGGCGAACATTATGGTCGCCCCGAATTCCCCCATCGCTCGAGCCCAGGTCATGATCATCCCCCCGAAGAGGCCGGGGAGGCTCAGAGGAATCGTAACGCGGTAGAAGGTCCGACTGGGAGGAACCCCCAGGGTTAAGGAGACTCGCTCCAGATCCAGGTCCACCGCGGTGAAGCTGCCACGGGCAGCGCGAATGTACAGGGGCGCAGCGACGAAAACCTGCGCCAAGATCACCGCCAGCGTCGAGAAGGAGAGGCCAAAGCCAAGATACCGACCCACAAGCCCCTGCCGGCCGAAGGCCAACAGGAGGGCCACCCCTGCCACCGCCGGCGGCAAGACCATGGGTAATTCCACCAGTGCTCCCACCAACCGCTTACCCCGGAAATGTCCGCGCGCCAGTATATAGGCCAGAGGGGTTCCAAGCAGCACCGAGGCCGCCACGCTGATGATGCTGGTTACGAGGCTCAAGCGCATCGCGCTAAAGACAAGCGGGTCGTAGAGGTTGACTACGACCTGCGTCCACTGGAGGCTAGTAAACACAGCTACCAGGGGTAATACGAGAAATATCAGTATCAAGGAAGCGGCGACGGCAGCAAGCAGCCTGTACATATGGGCCCCTCCGGGATAAAACGGCATCCTACTCAAAGCCATAAGAGCTCAACACTTCTCGACCCTCAGGCGACAGCACGAAGTCGATGAAGTCTCGGGCGAGGGCCTGATTCGCCTCAGCCGCCACCCTGGCTATATAATAATCAGCGGTTACATTGGCCGGTGTTGGTATCGGCACCACGATGAGGCTGTCGTCTGACACGGCAACAACATCGGTGGCGTAGACGAAGCCGGCGTCTGCCTCCCCCATGACTACCTTCATGAGCACGCTCTTGACGTTGCTCTCCTCTGAGACAAGGTTCTTAAGGACGCTCTCACTGAAGTCCTGGCCGAAGTAAGCCTCAAGGTTGGATAACACCTGGCGAGCGTAACCACCAGCCGGCACCGACGACGCTGCTAGGACCAGTCGATGTGGCCTGGTCAAGTCCGCCAGCCCGCCGATTCCCGCTGGGTTTCCCCGTAGTACGACCAGCACAAGACGGTTACGAGCGAACAGTTCCGGTTGGGAGACCAGCCCCCGGTGGCCCAACGCCCGCATGTGAAGCGCGTTGGCCGTGGCGACCACATCCGCCGGTAAGCCTTGTTCCAGCAGCACACGAAGCTGCTGTGTACCGGCGAAGTTCAGGCGCACCCTTACGTGCGGGTACCGTCTTTCGAATTCCTCGGCCAGTTGCTCGAAGGGCTCCGTTAGGGAGCTGGCGGCTAGGACCATCAGAGTCTCCCGCTCGGGCTGGAGCGACTGGTAGCCTGCTGAGCATGCCACCAGTCCCCCCAGGAGGATCACTATGATTATCGAGGAGAATCGTCGCTGCCAGGACACCTGTAAACCACACCCACTCTAGCTGTTAACAACAAAGCCCTTGGTCTTCCGCAGAAACCGCTCTTCGATCAAGTCAGCCAGGCCGGTGATGTCGTCCAGGTCAAAACAGGGCACGTCTATGTCCAGGGGCTCGTCGGTGGCCACTGCCAACAGCTCCTCGGGGCGACATAGTAGCGGCCGGTTCAAGGCCTTCCGATGGACTTCAATCTTGGGCTTATCCCCGGCCTTGTAACCCTCGGTCAGCACCAGGTCAACTGGTGGTAGGCGGCGCACCAACTCGTCTAGGGATATCTCCTGGCCGTCGGTGCGAGCGATCATGGCCATCTTGTCGGCGGCTGAAATAGCGACCACGTCGGCCCCGGCCTGGAAATGCCGGTAGGTGTCCTTCCCCGGCTTATCCATTTCAAAGCGGTGAGCATCATGCTTGATGGTACCCACCCTGTAGCCGCGTCTCTTTAGCTCTGGAATCAACTTCTCGAGCAAAGTGGTCTTACCCGAGTCTGACTTGCCAACCACGCTTATCACCGGGATCATGTCTGGACAACTCCTTTGAGCAGCAAGGTATTAACTATCTCACCAGCCGCCAAGGGGCCACTGCCCCAGGGTATCTCCACCAGGGCGTTATAACCCCGCATGGCAGCCAGCTCACCGCCGGACAGGACGACCCGCCAAGAGCCGTTGTAATAGGCTCGGGCCCACAAGTAACGAGTTCGTTCAGGCGAAGGCTTGGGGAAGTCGCTCTCCAGCGCGGCCTTCACTGTTGGCACGAGGTGATTCTTCCTGCCGCTCAGCTTGGCTATCACCGGAGCCACGAGCAAGTAGAAGTTCACTAGCGCCCCGCCCGGCTTGCCCGATAGCCCCAGATAAAGGGTCTTTCCTCGAACCGCTGCCACCACCGGCATCCCAGGCTTGATCCTCACCCTCCAGAAGAGAACCTCATCGGCGATCTCGAAGAGGGCTCGGCGCACCAGGTCATAATCGCCCACTGAGACGCCACCCGTACTGAGCACCAGGTCGGCCACCTCTGCGGCCCTGACCAAGGCCTCTTTGGTTTTCTCGAGGTCATCCGGCAGAGGAGGGAAGGGCAACGGCCGCCCCCCAGCCTCTTCGATAGCGGCGGCGATCATGTGCCCGTTACTGTTCCTGATCTTCCCGGGAGCCAAGGGCTCCGCCACATCCAGGAGCTCATCGCCCGTCGTAAGCACCGCCACCGTGGGCACTTGATAAACCTCAACGTCAGCTTCGCCTTGAGCGGCCAGCAGGGCCACCTCTCCGACCCCGATGACGTCACCGCGGTCCAGGATCTGCCTCCCTCGCTGAATATCACTGCCAGCCTTTATGACATTGGTGCCAGCTCTAAGGTCACCCGGGATGACGACTTGGGAGCCTTCGCGGCGCACCTTCTCCCGTGGGACCACGACATCGGCCCCCTCTGGTACGGGAGCGCCGGTCATCACCATCATACAACAGCCGGGTTTCAGCGCTTCCTTGGGAGCCTGTCCCGCCGGAAGCTCGCCCTGCACCCTGAGAGTGACCTCCGCTCTCCCAGCGCTATCATCGGAACGAAGGGCGTAGCCGTCCATGGCCGAACAATCAAAGGGCGGCAGAGCGTCGCGGGCGAATACTGGAGTTGCCGACACTCTGCCGAAGGCCTGGCCCAAGGGCAGCTTCTCCGCCCCCATCAACGCCACTCTAGATAGCACCAGTTCCTGGGCCTCGCCCAGAGGCAACATCTTCCTCATAGCCGCATCCCTACCTCCGAATCCCAATATCATCCGCCGCGGCCTCTCACCAGCCAGGCCACGACCACCCCTACCTCATAAAGTAGCGCCATCGGCCCGGTTAATAGTATTTGCGAGATGACATCGGGCGGCGTCAACACGGCCGACACGGATAAGAAGACCAACAGAGCGAACTTCCGGTTCCGACTGAGCCAGCGGTGATCTAGCAACCCTATCCTCGCCAGGAAGTAGACGACCAAGGGCAGCTCGAAGACCAAGCCGAAGGGAATGAGAAAGGAGACCAGAAAGGAGATGTACTGCCCAATTGAAAGCATGGGCACCAGCCCTTCGGCTCTTACCATGACTAACAGAAACCGGGCAACGAATTTGAAGACCAACAGATAGGCGAATACCGTGCCCAGGCCGAACAACAGAAGGGCGAGGGGGATCAGGGTCAACAGAAAACGCCTCTCGTGCGGAAAAAGGGCCGGTGCAATAAATCCCCAGACCTTCCACAGGATTACAGGCAGGGCGAGGACCAGGCCGGACAGAACGGCTAATTTGACCCTCGCCAAGAGGGCCTCCGCCATGCCGATGTAGACCAGATCTACGTCATAGGTGTGCAGGGGGCTCACTACCAGCTCATACAGTTCTTCGCCCCAGGCGAAATAGCTGGTGGCTGTGGCGAGGATCACTGCTACAACGCTGACCGTCAAGACCTGGCGCAATTCCTCAAGATGTTCGCCTATCGGCAGCTTCCTCTCTTCCATGCCGCATGTCACCTTCGTCTTCGTCGGATCTGAGGATCGAGCCTCACGGTCCGAGCTCCCCCATCTCGCTCGAACTCCTTCCTGGGGCACGAGTTGTTACGGTTCACTTGCCCTCGGTCTTGGTCTCATCCTCGACTTGGACGGATTTTTGCAGATCGTTGACTGCCCTTCTGAACTCCCGCACCCCGCTGCCAATGGCACGACCGATCTCCGGAAGCTTCTTAGGTCCGAAGACCACCAACGCAACTACGAGGATGAGGACAAGCTCGGTGATCCCGATGTTAAGCAACCCTCATCCCTCCTTACCCTCTGGGCTCTTCTCGTCTTCGGCCCCCCTTGAGGGCTTGGGCCCCCTGACCGCCATCTTGAAGTCCCTGATGTTCTCTCCCAGGGCCTTCCCGATTCCAGAAAGCCTGCTGGCACCGAAGATGGTGAGGGCAAGTATTAGGATGACTATCAACTCTGGCAGGCCGATGTTTCCCAGCACTCTAATCACCTTCCCCCTTTTGTTAGTTAAACCTCGCCAGTGCCTACTAAAGCACAGGAGATACAACGTCCGGGGTCGCTCGGCCCCGCAACGTAATCATTGCCACATCTCTCGCATCGGTAGCGAGAGGCAACAGCGATCTCCTGAGCCCGTCCCCGCAGAATATCGCTGACCTCCATCTCCCTCCCCCAGTGCAAGCCGTCCTGAAGGCAGATCTCCAGGCACAGGCCGCAGTTGGTACATCTGCTGGGAAAGAACTTGAGGCTCGCGCCCTCCTCCTCCCCCTCCTGGACTATGGCCTCGGTGGGGCAGAGACGAGCGCAGACTCCGCAGAAATAGCAGCGGGACGCTTCGATGTGGCGCAGGGCCACCGCGGACGTCATCGCCAGCCCCTTGTCAACTAGGCCTTGCAGGGCCTGCATATAGACCGCCCTCTTGGAAACGGGCCGCTTGGCCGTTATCGCCGGGCCCTTCGGCCTCTCGGGGTCCTCACTTTGACCCTCACCGCTGACGCCCGTCAACAGCCGTACCGGAAGCTGTTTAAGACCTTGAACCACCTCGCCGAGAAACTGCCTCCTGTTGAGCTCCAAGGCGGGCTCAGCCCCCGCGCTCAGCCCGGGCGAGAGCCCCTTGGGGAGCCGTTCCACAACCTGTATCGACGGTCCCAGCCCCGATAGGAGCCTCTCCACACGGGCGATGGCCCCGGAGGCCATCGGTAACGCCCTCTCGTTATCACACCCTTTACAGAGGTCCGAAGGCCGCAGGATAAAGATCTGCTTGCCAAGCGCCGCGCTGAAGAGGAGGAGAGATTCGGTCAGCCCTGCAAGGCACCCGACCTTTATACCCCATCTCCGCACCCGTCCGGGAAGGCGGCTCCGGGCCCGTTCACAATAAAAGAGAACCCAGGTTAGCTCCTGAGGCAGAGCCGAGAGCCGGTCCACGAGCTCGGTCTCCGTGAACCCGAGCATGGTAAAGGCCTCGGTCGGACATACGCTGACACAGGCCCCGCAGTAGGTGCAGCGGAGGATATCGATGCCCCCGTCGATCCTGATCCCGTCAACCGGACACGCCCGCATGCAACGGTCACAGGTAGCCCTCTTAGACCGAACTCTAACACATCGCTCGGCCTGCACCCGCAGGGGGGTCAATTGCGTCAGCATATCGGACAAGAGTTCCAGGTTCATTCGCCGGCCCTCCAAGAGAGGTCGAAGAAGCCTATCCCGTCGCCGCACCCAGCTCGGCCCTGATGAAGAGGCGCGTTAGATGAGCGAGATTCCGATAAAAACCCCGAGAGGCGTTCTCCTCCATCGCTTTGGTAAAGGGCTCCACCCACGAGCCCAGATGTTCGCGCAGGAAGGTCGCCTGGAGCTCCAGGTACTGGACGTCGTCGGTGAGTAGATGCTTATGGATGAGGTAATACATGAATTCCAGTTCAACAGTGATGTGATCCGGAGCCTCCTTAAAGCCCGCCGTCAGCCCCAGGCCCGCACGTTGGTACTGAGCGCATACGTCCATAGTGGAATTCCCCATGACCCTTCTGCCCTCGTCGAGGTAGACAGAACCATACGGCGGAGCCAACAGATCAAAGGGGCCAACGAACAACTTGGCGTAGTCAACGAGCAGGCCGGTCATATCGCCTGTCCCGGCCTTGCCACCGTTAAAGTCCTCTCTCATACCCCTGGCCAGCGGTACCAACCGTGAATCCATCTCATTGAGCCAGGCTTCCAGATTGCCCAACAAAGGGGAGAACTCCTCGTTCGGCTCATAGTACAGAGTTGACAGCAGACGATATACGCTCGCCCGCGCCTGATGATAACGCCGGTTATCCTCCGTCACGCCCTCACCCCTCTGGTGCGAGCGAGGGGGAGCGGCGATTCAGCCGCTCCCCGTCGCTCTCTTGTTCACTTCCTAGAATTCTCTGGTGTAGAACACCTTGGGCTTCGTGCCCAATTCCGGCTTCAGCTGGAAGTGATCGTACTTGCTGAGCAGCCGGTTGACTTCGCTCCCGGGGTCATCCAGGTCGCCGAACACCCGCGCGCCTGCGGGACAGGATTCAACGCAGTAGGGTTTCTCGCCATCTCTGATGCGATGGTCACAGAGGGTGCATTTCTCTACGATCCCCTTGGGCCGGATGCCGGCGTAGGTCTTCTCCCGGTCGGGGTTATAGTACGGTACCTCCGTGCCCGTCTTGGCCGTCACCTCTTGCGCGTTGGTGGTGATACCTTCGATGGCAGACGTACCATCGCGCCAGAAGCGGTGCGGCTTCTCCTTGTTGAAGTATATCACCCCGTAGGGATCGGCGACGATACACCTCTTGCAACCGATGCACTTATCCGGGTCGTGTAAGGTCAGCCCGTTCTCGTCCTTGTACATGGCCTGAGTCGGGCAGGCCTTCACGCAGGGCGCGTTCTCGCAGTGGTTGCAGAGCGTCGGCAGAATCTCATAGCGCACATTGGGGAACTTCCCCGTGGTCTTGTGGAGGAAGTTGGCCCAAAAGAAGCCCTCGGGGACGTTATTCTCGTTCTTGCAGGTAATACCGCAAGCTCCGCACCCGACACATTTATGCAGGTCTATGACCATGGCATAGTTCGCCACCTGAAATCACCTCCGTTAGAGCTTCTCAACTCTCACGCGGGTTACCCCTCCGTGGCGGGACGTAGAGCCGCTGAGCCGTTCGTAATCCGCGGGCAGAAGCTCGTTGTTGTTGCCGCCTCGGGGCAAGCGCCTCTTGAAGTCCTTCGCCGCCACTCGGCCGTAAGCCCAGTGGCCCTGGCCAAAACACTTGCCAACGGTGCCGGGCCGAACTCCTTCCCACAGCTTGACGGTACATTCAATCTGGCCTGTGGGCGATATGAGCCGGATCCTATCGCCGGTCTTCAGGCCCAGCTTCTTCCCGTCCTCAGGGTTCAGCTTGGCCACATCGTCCCAGCTCTCGTCCCCGGGATCGACGTACTTGAACTCCTGGTACCAGATGCAGTTGGCCGAACGAGCTTCGCGGTTCAGCCTGGACCTGTACTCGAAGAAGATGAAGGGGTACTCCTCAGGGTCGCCCCAGCGGTAGGCCTCTTCGTAGTGGGGAACAAAGGCCAGTTCGCCGCGGGCCTGATACTTGGTGGCCTTCATGATATCGTCTACATCCGTGTTGTGCTTCTTGGCATGGCTCTCAAGGGCATATTTCAGCGTCTCGCTGTAGAACTCGAACTTCTTGCTCTTCGTGCCGAAGTTACCCCAATACTTCCGATAGGGGTATTCCTTGGAATTCCAGACGCCCTTCTCCTTGAAATCCTCCCAGCCCTTGAGAGCATCGCCTTCGACCTCGATGCTCGGATCCCACATGGGCTGAGTGAATTTCTTGAGCGCATAGAGCGTAAACTCCAGGCCATTGGTCGGCTCCTTGCCCGTCTCCGGGTCCTTGAACTGCTCTTTGAAGTACCTGTAGAGGTTATCGAATCCCTTTTCGGCGAGTCTTTCCGCGATCATCCAGGGGATCTCAGACTCGTCAATCCTGACATCCCAGATGGGCTCTATGATCTTCTGGTTCAGCGTGGCGTAAGCGGTCTTGTTCGCCTTGGACTTGAGGTAGCCCCACTTCTCGAACATGTGATGGGCTGCGGGCAACACGATATCGGCGAACATGGTCATCTCAGCGGGGTTGGTGGTAATGTGTACGAAGAAGGGCAGCTTCGCCAACGCCTTTTCCCAACGAGATACCTCTGAACAGGAGAAGGTGAAGTTGTTCCAGTAAGCTATGGCCATCTTGATCTCGTAGGGATCCTCGTCGAGGATGGCCTCAGCGGCGCGGTTAGTGACCACTCCCCCTCCGGACTTTCCTTTCTTCAGCGCAGGAAACTCCTTGTAGCCTCGCTGATCCATCTTGGGATACTTGGTCCCCGCCTTAGCGATATCATCCAGATAGGCATCGTACTTGGGCAGCTTGTTTACGGGGATCTCGGCAGCCCGCAGGGTCCCGCCCTTGTTGTCCACCGAACCAACCAAGGCGTTGAGCGCGTGGGCGGCCATGGCCGTGTAGGCGCCTCGGACGTGCATGCTGGCCCCCGGCGATAGCCAGGAGATAGCAGCGGGCGCCGCCTTAGCGAAGTCCCTCGCGACCCTGGCGATCTGCTCAGCGGGTACGCCAGAGACCTTCTCCGCCCACTCGGGAGTCCTGTCCTTCACCTCGAGGTTCCACCACTTCACCAAACCATGCGTGTACTTCTCCTGGAAGGACTCCTCCGGCACCTCCTGGCCGGCCTTGAACCTGTTGACGCCATCCACGAAATCGCCCACGAAATCCCTGTACCAGAGCCCCTCCGTCAGGATCACGTGAGCCATGGCCAGCGCCAGGGCACCGTCTTCTCCGGGGATTACGGGCAGCCACTCATCTGCTTTGGCCGCAGTGGCCGAGAACCGCGGATCCACCACCGCGACCTTGGCCCTATCCAACACCTCTCCCCAAACGTTTATGGCGTGCGGAACCTGCCTGTTGGAGGCCAGGGGATCCGCGCCCCAACAGATCACGTAGCGGGTATTGGCCAGGTCGTAGTCACGGTAGCCCCAGTAACCCTCAGTGAAGTAGGGACCGAACTTCTCAGCCTCGGCGCAGATAGCGCTGTGGGAAATCCCGTTGGGGGACCCGAATATCTTCGTAAAGGCACCATAAATTATCTCGTTCATGTAGGTATAGCGCCCGCGGAAGGTCACGTACTTGTGAGTCTCTCTGTTCCGGCGCAGTTCCATCATCTTCTCGGCGATTATGTCAATCGCCTCATCCCAGCTTATGGGGACGAACTGCGGGTCTTCGTTTCTCCCCTTCTTGGGGTTGGTCCTCTTCATGGGCACCTTGATCCTATCCGGGTCATAGACCTGCTGGAGCGCGAGGTGAGCACGGGGGCAAACGTTGCCGTGATTAGCACGGGCATGCGGATTGCCCCTTACCTTGACTGCCCTGCCGTCGACCACCTTCACTTGTACAGGGCACCAGGTGGTACAACCCTGACAGGTCGTGGCCTTCCAGGTACCGGACTCCCCGCCGCCGGTACCCTTCTTCTCCGCCAGGGCGGTCAAAGTCAGCTTCCCACCTATTACCCCAGAGGCCAACACTCCGGTAGCGGCGGATATCTTGAGAAAGTCTCTTCGGGATATTCTCATCACTCAACCCTCCGTCCTCAGGAATGTGGTGGGCTATAGTTTCCTAAACCTGAAGGCCTAAAACAGCCCCGGGAAGTTAACCTGCCCGGCCTGTAGAAGGACGTGCTTGAGAACGAAGCTACCCACCAAGAGCAAGACCGAAATCGCCGAACCAACGGCTAACGGGAGGTTATCGGCTTGAGGGTCCTTGCTGCTCAGTATGTAGAGGAGGAGCAATACGAGGGGGACGATAAGTCCCAGTACGATCGCTCCACCCCACCACAGGGCGCCGTAAGCGGTCAAGAGCGCGTTCAAGGCCTCTGCCGCCTCCAATCCGGCGTTCAGCAGAGACAAGTACCAGGTAAACAGCGACAGTACGGTGAAAAGGGTCAGGCCAGCCAACAACCTGGCGAGGCTCATGGGGTATCCGGTCTTAGCGTCGGAGGCTGAGGAAACACGCCTGGCGGTTATGGAGCTCACTAGCAACACAAAGGCTATCCCCGCCAGCAAGGACGACAACAACATGATCAAGGGGAAGACCCCGTCTCGCCACAGGGGACGCGCCACGTTGGATGAAAGCAACAATCCGTGATAAAGACCTACGGCTAGCGCGAGAACCGTCCCCAGCACTTTCACAGCGGCCCCGGAGCTGGGGTTCTCGGACAGTTTTCTCACCTTCAAGGCGTAGAGCAGCGCGATTACCACGAATCCGCCCTGCAGGAAGACGCCCCACGACATGACGGAAGTTGGATTCACCCGGAACAACGTGGTAATGAACCGCTCCGGTCGACCGAGCTCAGACAGGAGAAAGAGTAGTCCTACGATTACTGCAATTGGCGCCACAAAGGCTCCTACCTTCACTATCTGGCTATATCTCTCCCTGTCGTCGAACCGACCCACCCAGACGGAGAGCAAGAAGGCCCCTACGCCCAGGCCACCGAGGAATAGGTCCAGCGTTACCCGTATATCCCATGGAACAAAGTGATTCACTCCTCAACCGACCTCCTCTTTCTAAGAGATTGACGGCACTAACCCTGCCCGCCAAGGCCTTCATCATACGCTCCAAACTGTTCCAGGCACCCCCCCTCACCTCACAGTGAGTCCACATGTGCTTGTTAGAATTATCTCAAAGTCACGGGCCTTTGGATATCGGGCAAATCCACTAACTTTCCCGCCCGAGTACTGGGGCAAAACCCTACAGCAAGCTAGCACCGTGTAAGGGTTTTCCCGACACCTCGACCTTGAGTCGCCGCCTTCCACCGGTGAAGCAGCTGCCGCAAGGGAGCGCTCGGTAACGACATGGGTCAACTTTTCGCAAACGGGCGAGCGTGGAACTCTCTGGGGGTTCACGACGGGAGGAACAAGCATCCGGTCTCGGCGAAAAAACGACCGCTCCCTGCTCAGGAGCGGCCCACGGTGGTTGGTTCGGCCTCGTCATCTCCGCCTCGAATAGCAGTCCCAAACTGGCAGTCAACACTACTGAGAATCGGGTGCTTTCCGCGGCCTCTATCTGACCGAAATGTAATCAGGGCGTATCATAGCAAAAGGCCAAGCCCTGGGAAGGGGTTATGGCGGCGTTATCTTGTCCAGAGCATCAGCGATGATCTCTGCGTTCATGGCGCCGACGTACTTATACCGAATTACGCCCTCAGCATCGATGAAAAAGCTGGTGGGAATGGCCCTCACCTGATAGAGCGTGGCCACGCTGCCATCCCTGTCAAGGAGGGCCGAAAAGGTGTAACCGTTGCTGGACATGTACTGACGCACGACTTCGATGGAGTTTTCCGTCGCGGTCAGATTTACGGCCAGGAAACGCACTGTCTTCCCGTATTTCTCATAAGCGCTCTGGATATCTGGCATTTCCTGCCGGCAGGGAGGACACCAGGTGGCCCAAAAGTTGATAAACACCGGTTGACCGCGCAGCTCCGAAAGCTGAATCACCTTTCCGTCCAGGTCGGTTAGTTTAAAATCAGGAGCCAAGAACCCGACTTCCGGTCCCACGGGTAACTCGGCAGCTGCTCCTGGACTGTCCTCAGCTTCCTGGGTGGACAGGAGATAACCGATAGCCAAGGCTGCTGCGACGAGGATGATGCCGCCGAGAAGCAACAGGTTGCCTTTCTTACGCATGAAGCATCCCTCCGATTCAGATGTTGAAATTGAAGAAGCTGGACAAGCGGCTGAAATAATTGTTGTAGACCATTACCCCCACGATGATCATCAATACGCCGTTTAGCACCGAAAAGAGAGGCAAGAGGTTCGCCCGGCGCCTTAAGAAGTTCACCGCGGGCCTCACAGCTAAAGTTACGGCCAGGAAGGGCACAGCGAGCCCAGCGGAATAGACCGCCAGCAAATAGCCTCCCTGCCAAGTAGTCGCGCTGTTGCTGGCCAAGAGAAGGATTGAGCCCAGAGTCGGCCCGATACAAGGCGTCCAACCTGCGGAGAAAGCCATGCCCATCAGCAGCGAATTGGACGGGTTCGACTCACCAGGCGTGTAGTGAAACCGCCTCTCACGCATCAGCCACCCCACTTTAAGCAGTCCGGTGAGGTGGAGGCCGAAGATAATAATTATCACGCCGCTGACCCGGCGCAGCAGAACCTGGTGGCTGGCGAGTAACTGCCCGAGGGCGCTGGCGGAGAGACCAAAGGCGATGAATATCGCCGAGAAGCCGACGATAAAGGCCAGCGCGTTACACCAAAGACGGGCCCGCACCACGGCGCCTCTCTCAGCGCTTTGCTCAGATAGGGACGTACCGGTCAAATAACTGAGATAGGTAGGTACCAACGGGAGAACGCAAGGAGAGATAAAGGATAATAGTCCCGCACCGAAGGCCAGCCACAGAGAAACGGAATCCACGTCCTCCACACCTCCTGAGATGCTCGGAAAGCAACACTACATTGCATAGTGCATGTCTCGACAGCAGAGCCCCTGTCTACCCTATCCTGCACAGGCGGCTTCTAGATACATCCTGTCCAGAGGGCGACCAGCAAGGTCAACAGGAAGAGCAAGGCGGTCACTATTTGGCGACGGGGAGCAAGCAATACTCGGATTCGCTCCGGCACCGGTTAGCGATTGGGAGATTCGCAAATCCACGGTGCTCTGGGCTCCCAGCAACGAAACTCCCACCGCCGAGGGCTGACAGTGACCGAGCATCTTGAGCAATGCGGAGGCTAAGTAGCGCCGCTCACCTAGGTTGTCAATGGCAGCCCGGTCGGCGGCCAACTCCTTAAACCGCTCATAACTGCTGGAGAGGTGCCGGCCGAGGCCCAGGAAGAATAGAGCCCTGCCCATAGCCCTACTGAGGCATAGCTTCAAGGGGTCATAATGTCGAAGGTGGTACCGCTCGTGAAGCAGTACCGCCTCCAACTCTCTCCTCTCCAGAGAGGAGACCAACCCGCGGGAGAGGATAATTCTCGGGCGCAATAATCCACAGGTACAGGCGAAGGGGTAATCGTCAGCCACGTACTGTACTCGCTCCCGAATATCCAGGCCTTCTAGCATACGGCGCAGTTCAGGAGGTGGGACGGAACTCCTCTCCCCTATCTCCTGTGCGAGCTGCTGGGAGGAAGACCAGTGTCTAGCCAGGGAATACACAAACAGGTAACAGATAATCGTGAACAGGGCAGTCAGTAAAGACGCCGTGAATAGTTGAAAGGAAGGGCTTTGAAGAAAAGTGGGGCAAGCCCCCGGGGCGACGAACCGGTGGCTGATGAGCTGCCAATCCCTGTAGATACCCAGGACGAGCAGCCCCATCACCCCGACGAATAGAGCGACGAGCCCGTAAAAGGAGAGCAGAGCACCAGAGTGCGGTGTGAGATAGGCCTCAAAACCCCTGTTATTTCTCACCGACATCGTCCCTTTCAACCTCTTGACGCTCAATAAAATCCCTCAAGGCCTCCAAGTAATCCGGGTTAACTTTTCCAAGCGCCTCCACAAAGGGGGCGATCACCGCTTCCCCGAAATCCTGGACCAGTTCCTCTGCGACCTGGCGGGAAATATCTTCTAGGAAACTCTCCTTCGTCTGAGCAGGCCGAAACCAGTAGGCCCTCGGGCCTGACCGCCTCTCGAGAAGCCCCTTATCCACCAAGCGGTTCATCACCGTCATGACCGTGTTAAAGGCGATGGGCCTCGTCAGCCGGATTCGCTCCCACACCTCTCTGATGGTCGTCTCTCTCTTCCTCGCCCATAGAATGTCCATAATCTCAGCCTCGAGGCTCCCGAGCACCCTGCCAAGCCCTTGTTTCGCCAGATTGAAGGACCGAATCCGCTGTTCCCCGCTCATCGCGACCACCTTTTGCACTATCTGCTGTAGTGCAACTTGTCTTCACTATATCCCGGGGCATGCAGCGTGTCAACAATCAGGACCAACCTTTAAGAGACCTTAACCCTTTCCAGCAGAGCCTTCACATTTTCTGCATAAATCCCTGGTAAACTAGGTACAGCCAAGAACGGGAGGTGTTATCATTGCCTTTTGACTACACCCTAATCAGCGACAGGCCCTTCGAAGAGACGGTTGAGGCGGTAAAGAGGGCTCTTCTGGAGCTAGGGTTCGGCACACTGTGGGAGCTGGATGTGCCCTCTAAGCTGAGAGAAAAGGGCGTCGACTTCGAGGGTAAGGCCAGGATCTTGGAAGTGTGTAACCCCCACCGAGCCAAACAGGCGTTGGAGCACAACATGGATGTCCTCTATTTCCTGCCCTGCAAAGTGGTGGTCTTCGAGGATCAGGGGCAGACCAAGCTGGGCATGGTGAAGCCCACAGCCTTCATGGAGATGCTGCAGGACGAAGGGTTGACGAATTTCGCCCTGGAAGTGGAGAACACGCTCAAGGAGGCCCTGAACCGGGCCGTATGATTGGGCCCACGATCCCCCGACATAACTGGCCGCCTCCGGACGACGGCCAGGGGGCCTCTTCCGCACCTCAGTAACCGCCGTACTGAGCGCATGGGTCAACCTGAGGAGGGGACGGGGGCTAGCCGTCCCCTCTCGATTCAATTGCCGAAGGGCGGAGCAGCCGACCGGGTGGCCGGGGGCTCCCCGCTCACTTGGCGGGAGCTCTGCCGCACGTATCTCATCACGAAGGTGAAAATATATCCTCCGGTGATGAAGAGCAGAGCCAAAGAGAGGTACAGGATGATCTCAGCCATTCCCTGGTTTTGAGAACTGGTGAAGAGGGTACGCCAGTGTTCCCAGCCCTCCATGGGAGCTTCGACGCCGAACAGGAAGGGCACCAGGTACACCACTGCTCCCAACAACAGCAGGTACGATATGCTCCTGAAATCACCGGCCCGGTCATCCCCGTCGCGGGTCAACTTAACCAGCAGCGCCCAGAACAAGAACACCGTGGCCAGTGGCGCCGTTACCGGCAGCGGTAGCAGAAGGAACAGATCGGGGAAGAAGAAGAAAATGCTGAGGACAAAGGTAAGGATCATCACCGCGTCCCGGATCATCACATACACGAGCCACCAGACATCGGCGCCGAAGCGCAAGGTATACTTCTTCAGATACCGAAGGATGTAGGGGCGGGCGAAATGAACTATCAGGGTAAACACCCACAATAGCGGGAGCATGGCGGCCAGGGTAATGTAAACGAAGGCCAGACCGCCGCTCATCAGGCCGCTGATCAGGGCCTCGGTCACCGGATCAACTTCATGGGTGTGCGCTCTAGCTTCTCCCGCCGCGTCATGACCGCCTTCACCGGCATAGACCGCAGGGGCGGTAGCGATGAGCATTGACAGCAACAAGACTACCAACAGGACAATCGCCTTGGGCTCTCGCATGGTTATTCCCCTCTTTTCAGGATAACTCCAAGCGCTTTTTCCTCCTGGCCATCACCAGGCTCTTCCACACAAAAGCTCTCCTCGGCCAGGGGTCCCGCTTGGGGCCCTTTCTGGCCGCAGCCCTGGTATAGGCTGATAACGGCTGCCAGCCGAGGTCGCCCTCCGGTTCCTCGAGGGACATCCCCCGCCTCGCATATTCCACAGGGCCCTCCACCTTCCGAAGGCGTACGGCCTGCACGGGGCACTCGCTGGCGCAGATTCCACATCCGGTGCATTTATCCACCTGCACGGGAAACTCCATCATCCAGGCATAGGGTTCGGCCTGTTCCCGATCGAATTCCCCCCAGGGCCCCGCTCCCTTCGGACGGGTCATGTCCAGGGAATTGTGGGGGCAAACATCCATACATACGCCGCAGTTAAAACACGTGCTCTCGTCAACTGTAACGTGATAGGCCAAAGCCCTCCTCCCCCCTTAATCCGCCCGGGTCCGGGCCGTTCGTAAGACGTAGCCCACAGCGTAAAGGCCCAGGACGACGAAGGCCATCATGGACAACCATAGCAGAGAGAAGGCTAACGCCGTGTGACTTTGGGTCACCAGGAACCTGCTTACGAGCTGCAGCGCTTCAATTTTGGTCGCCTGTACACCGAAGATCACCGAGGCCAAGTACAGCGCCGCCCCGATCCCGATCAGGTTGGTCTCCAGTATATAAGCCCGCGGGTCATCGTCTGGGTCCCTGACCAACCTGACCACCAAGGAGGCGAACAGCAACACCGCCGCCAGCGCCCCGAACATGGGGAAGGGCCTTTCTTCCAGCAGCATCGGGTAGAAATAGAAGAAGCTCAGCACGAAGGTGATTACCGCCACCAGGTCCCTGATGAGGACATAGGCCAGCCACCACAGGTCCGCCCCCAAACGCAGGGAGAACTTCTGTACCAGCTGTAGGATGTAGGGCCTGGCCAACTGCAGGGCCACCAGCAGCAACCATAACACTGCCACGATGAAGTTCAGCAGGGCCTCCACGAAGGCCTCTCCGCCGATTACAAGGAACTGGTCGGTGGTCTCCGCAATTCCCGCGGCGGCGTCGTGAGCGTGATCCTCCCCCTCCTCATGAACTCCCTCTGCCTCATCATGTCCGGGCTCTCCCACAGCTGCGGGGCCCTCGGCGTCACCGTGGTCTTCCGTCTCGCCTGCGGGTGATCCCGTATCCCCCTCCTGATCAGGCCCGGCTGCATCACCTTGATGCTCTTCCTCCGTGCCATCAGCGTGGGTATCTTCCCCTTCGGCTTCGCCGGCCGGAGCCTCATCGTGAGCGGGCTCCTCTTGGTGGCCCCCCTCGTCCGCCTGGACCACCACGGAGAGTGATGCTATGAGCACCAGTACGAGCACGAGAATCGTTAAACGACCAAATCGTCGCTTCACACCTTTCACCTCCTGGGAAGTGCCAAGTTAGGCCGCGCAAAAAAAATTGTAGTCCACCCTTTTTGCAGAAGTTTAATGAAAGTGTCCAGAAAGTGTGAAATCGGTGGTTGGTAATTAGTGCAAGACAGTTCTCGGACATAAAAAAAGCCCCATTAAAGGGCTTCTCTCACCCGATACAAGGGTAAGGTAAAGCTAAAGGTGGACCCTGCGCCCGGCTCGCTCTGTACGGCTACAGTACCACCGTGGGCCTCCACTATGTTCTTGACAATTGACAACCCCAACCCCGTTCCGCCCGACTCCCGCGCCCGTGACTTCTCCACCTTGTAGAACCGCTCCCATATATAGGGCAGGTCCTCCTCGGGGATCCCCACGCCGGTATCCACCACCTTGACCCGGACATAGTCCTCCTCAACCTCAGCCAGCAGGGAGATCTTCCCTCTCTCCGGAGTAAACCGCAAGGCGTTGCTCAAGAGGTTGAGCAGCACCTGCTCTAGCCTGTCCTTATCACCCAGCACCGATATCTCTTCCTCCGGCAAGACCAGCGAAAAATGCTGCCCGCCGTCCCTAGCCAGGGGCTCCAGTTTCTGATATACCCTGCGGATCAATCCGGTAAGGGAAAGGGGGTCCCTGGCCATGGACAGCTGGCCGGATTCCAGTTGAGCCAGGTCCAACAGCTCCAACACCAGGCGCCGCAAGCGGTAGATCTCATCCAGGATGGAACCCAGGTACTCCATTCGCTCCGCCTCGGTCTGGGCCAATCCTTCGATTAACGCCTCGGTATAACCTTGAAGAAAACTGAGCGGCGTACGCAACTCGTGGGATATATCGGAAATAAAATCTCGCCGCATTTGTTCCAGTTGCTGCTCCTTAGTGATATCCTGCAGCAGCACAACGGCCCCGTCGATTTCCCCTCCGTTGGCCCGCAGGGGAGCCAGTTTTAGCCTCAAGCTCCTGCCGTTATAAGTGAACTCCCGCTGGGAAAAGGCGGCTCCCTCCAGGGCCCGTCGCAAGGGCTCTATGATCTCGCTGGGCAGGACCACCTTCCCCTCCGGCCCATCCCCAGCGAACAACTCCCGGGCCACCGGGTTGATCATGATTATCTGCCCCCGGGCATCAAAGGTAATCAGCCCGTCGGTCATGCTAGCCAGGATATTGGCCAGCAGCTCCTTTTCCCGGGCGAGATCATCCAGGCTCTTCCGCAACAACAAAGAGATATCGTTGAGCGAGCGACCCAGAGCTCCTACCTCATCCGCGGTTCTGACCAGCAACTTCTCACCGGTCTTGCCCCTGGCCACCGCCGCCGCAAAGCGGCTCATCTCCAGCACCGGCTTGGCCAGGACCTTGGCCAAGAAGTATCCTAGGCCGATGGCCAGAATCGCCGTAACCCAGGCGCCGACCAGGATCGTCAGCCTGGCATGCCAGATGGTGCGTTCTATGGAATCGATGACCTTATAGAAAAACAGCGCCCCCACTACCCGCTCGCCGTCCACGATGGGCACCCCCACGGAGACCATGGGCACGGGTTGCGGAGTGTGAGGGGCATTGTGCAGGACCTCCTCCCCTCGCAAGACCTGCTCTACTTCTTCCGGCTCTACGTTGAGCCCCTCCCACCGCTTGAATCCAGGGGAACTGGCCACGATCTCGCCACGGGCGTCCAGCACCACTATTTCCAGCTGCCTCAAGCGCGAAACTACTTCGAGTTCCCGGGCTATCAGCTGCTCCTCGAACCCCTTGGCGGCGATTATCCCGGCCAGACCCTGGGCCGCCTGCTCCATTTCCTCCACCCGGTGCTGATAAAAAAAGGAGCCGAAGAGAAGCGAGAGGGTAAAGCCGATGATAGTCAGAATCAGGATAACCCACAAGATGATAATCAACCACAGTTTCTTGACTAAGGCGGGTAGGATCACGGCTTCACCTCAACCTTGTATCCTATTCCCCAGACGGTGACGATGGAAAACTCCTCTCCGTCCACCGCCGCCAGTTTCTCACGCAAGTTACGGATATGAGAGTCCACCGTCCGGCCTACCCCGTAAAAATCGTAACCCCAGATGCTGTTCAGCAGCTCATGCCGACTACATACCTTCCCCGCATGGCGGCACAGGTAGGCCAGCAGGTCGAACTCCTTGGTGGTTAGATGTATCTCCCGGCCAGCGATGGTCACCTTTCGGGCGGCGAAATCCACTACCAGGTTCCCCCGCCTGAAGACCTCCGGCTCCTCTTCCCGGGGGTAAAAGCTGCGCCTCAATAGGGCCCTAACGCGTGCCACCAACTCTCGCGGGCTCAAGGGCTTCGTAACGTAATCGTCAGCGCCCAGCTCCAACCCCAGGACCCGGTCCACCTCTTCTCCCCTGGCAGTGAGCATGATAATAGGTGTGCGGTGCTTCTCCCTGATGCGCCGACATACCTCCATCCCATCCAGGCCGGGAAGCATCAGGTCGAGGATAACCAGATGATACCGCTCCCGCCTGAACTGCTCAAGGCCCTCCCAACCATTGGCCGCCTCGTCGACCAGATAATTGGCCTGTTCCAAGAACTTGCGCAGGAGTTTACGCATCTTGGCCTCATCTTCAATTATCAGGACCCTAAAGGGCTGCTCCATTCTCATTCCCTCTCAACGGAATCGTAGCTCGCGACAGGAAGCCCATCGGGGCGGAGGTGATGGTTATGTTAACTGTAATCCTATTTAATACTAAGTGTACTATTAAAACTCACGCTAATTCAAGTATGAGTTCTCCCTAGCAACTAGGGGCGTCGACGGGCCCCAAGACCACCCCCTCGTGCACTCCAGCCAGTAAGGAGAGCCGAGAACAGGTTTTTTGATCCAGATCTGGCAGGCATTAATTGCCACGGCAGCGTAAAGGTAAGCGGGTAGCGGTACCCCTACGGTGGTATGCTGGGGGTCCTCTGTTCACTGCTGCAGCGAGCTCTAGGTCAGGCCGTTCGGCAGGGGCAAGGGCTCCGGAAGTGGTGCCCTGTTGCTCCTTGATTTCTTCGTTCAGGGAGGGGTACACGTGGGCGGCAGAAGGTGGACCGAGGATGAGATGCTGGTGGCCATATTCCTCTACCGCTTCGGTAGAGATGCCTTGGGGGTTCCCCTGCCGGTTGTGGCAAAGGCCATGGGCAGAAGCGCGGACGCCCTCGAGCTTAGGCTGCTTGACCTCAAGGTAATCGACAAGGGGGATAGATCCCTTGCTGGCTTTGGCGAGAGCTCACCCCTGCGCGAGCTGTGGTATCGAGCCAAGGATACGCCCCGGGACCTGCTCGAGGGAAAGGTGCGCTCATTCCTAAAGATCTAGGGCTTGAACAGTGAATGGACAGGTGGCGGTAGGCCTCAGCCGAGGCCCTCCGCCACCGACAGGGCCTCTTGGTATTCCCGCTCGTCGTATAGTATAACCCGACAGTCCTTGAGAGACCGCGGCTCGAAGTCCAGGATAGCCCTCATGATTATCTCCAGGCCCTCCCGTAGGGGAAAGCCGGCGACTCCGCATCCGAGCGCCGGGATCACGATGCTCTCGCAACCCAGCTCGTCCGCGGCCCGGAGAGAGTTCCAGGTGGCATCCCTTATGCTCTGTGCGGTGGCCCTGCCGTCGCCGTAATGCGGCATGGCGGCGGCGTGGATAACGTAACGGGCATTTAGGCGGTAGGCGCCCGTCACGGCCACCTCCCCGAGGCCGATCGGACCCTTCGAGACGGCCTCGCGATTGAGCTCCTCCCCCCCTTTCCTCCGCAGGGCACCGGCGACGCCGGACCCCATGACCAGAGAAGTCCCGGCGGCGTTCACCAGGGCGTCCGCGGACTGCTCGGCTATGTCTCCCCTTACCACCCTGAACTTCATGGCGCTCACCTCCCGGGAAGACCCTTCATCTCTCCCGCAGCACACGAGGAATTCCAGCCACCAAAAAGCTTACGGCTCTCGCGACAGGGTGAGCTCCGAGGCCACCTCCTCACTCCAACCTCTCCAGCTCCAGGGTCGTCGCGCCGTTGTAATACTTGAGGAGAATATGACCCTCCGTCGAGTACCAGGCCGTCTGTTCTACGATTTCGAAGATCAGCGCGACCCGATAGGCGGTGAACTCACCGTAAGGGACCCGTACTTCCTCGAGCCCCTCCACCTTTATCCTGGCGTCCACCAGCGTGGCTGTCTTCGGGGACACGAGGAAGATTCGAGTCTCGAAGCCCTCGCCGAGGGGCATGGTGCGGATCAGGTTAAGGAGCTGGTCGTTGTCCACGTAGGGCTCCTTGGCGGTGCGCTTGATGGTCTGGGACCCGTCGGGAGTCTCGGCCTCGATGATGACCCTCCTGCCGCTGTACTGCGTCCTTATGTCGTACTCGCCCGCGGACGTCCGTATGACTACGTGCCCGCTAAGCGGTCGAAACTCGCCGTCGGCCTTGACGGTGGCCTCTTCCAGGATCTCGCCGTCAGCCAAGGTTACATTGCGGAAGCTCCAGCCCTCCGCCTCCCTGCTGACGGACATGGTCACCTCAGCCACCCGGGTGCCATCCCTAAACACGCCGTAGACCGCGGTGGACCCGTCCCCCAACAGGGAGCCGTCAAGCTCGGGAAACTCAGCAGAGCCGCACCCGGTCAACACCAGGGCCACCAACAGCACCATCACATATCTTCTCATCTCGCCCTTAACCTCCATGCCCAGCCCAGGGTGAGCAGCGACCCGACAGCGACCCAGATCTCGGTTCCCAGCAGTCCCAGAACCCAGTGGGCTTTTAGGATAACACCGTAGTTCAACATGCCATGCAGCAGGGCCGCGATCACGTAGCCCTTCGCTGCTCCGCGAAGCCCGCCTGTGAGGCCCGCGGCGGCGATAAAGGTGACTCCGGCGTGAAAGGTCGTGGCGAAGACCCTCTCCACCAGGGCCACGGGATGCACCCCGGTTCCCAGCAGGGGCAAGAAGACCAGGCTGAAGGCCTCGATCACGCCGAACCCAAGGCCTGTCGCGGCCCCCAGCGGTCCCGGCAACCGGGTCGCCCCTACTTTAAAGACGATGAAAACCGCCAGGAGCTTGACGGCCTCCTGTACAATGCCGCTGATAAGGGCGAGGCCACCGTCTGCTATGAGCGCGGGCACGCCCATGGCAGTGATCGCCTGTCCGATATACACTAGGTAGCCCTTCTGCAAGGTCGGCTGGATACCCAGGGCGACGGGAAAGGATAACATCCCCCCCACGACCGCGGCCCACCACGCGGGCCTGCGCCATTCCCCAGGCGACAGGACGCGCACGAGGACCACCGCGGCCAACAGCAGGGTCACGCTCGCGATGACCACCGACATAACGCACCCCCCCTAAATATATGCCCTCGGCCGGAGTCAGCCGGGCCTCCAGAAGGCAAACCAGTCGCGGGAGCAGTGAGAGAGGTCCGCGGTCGCGAAGGTGCTCAGACTGCGGGGGAGGACACTGCGGAGATCACGATGGATAGGTACAACGGCAAAGAGCCAGCTTCCCCTCCACTACGCCCCCGGCGCCTGCCGAATATCTGGCCTAAGGAGGCCTCTTGGGGACGGCGCTAGGCCGGCCGGGACGCGCTGCCCCACTGAAGACTACTTCTGGTCGTGCCGTCGGAATCCTGCCGTCCCGGGTAGCGTAAAGACGCTAGAGAGCAGCGGCCAAGGCCGCTGCTCTCCGTGACGAGCTTCGCACTGCCACCGCTATTTAATACCCCTCTCCTCTTTGGTGCCGGGGATGAGATTGTCCAACGTCAACCCGATGATGGCGGCGACCGCCATGCCGGTGCTGCCGATGGTGGTGATTATGTCACCAAGCCACTGCGCGCCGGCTATCTGGACCGGCCTGGGGTCGTAGCCGAGGCCAGGCACGCCCTTGAAGTACGCGGGGAGGCTTAGGCCCATGAACAGGGAGAAGCCCACTATCATCTGGTTCCGCTGCGAGTTCATATCGGCCTTCATCAGGTTGCTGATCCCCACGGAGGCTATGAGGCCGAAGAGGGCGCAGTAGACGCCGCCCACGATGGGCGAGGGAATGGTAGCTATGACCGCCCCCACCTTGCTGAAGAGGCCCAGGATTATGAGCAGAACGGCAGCGACCGTCACCACGTAGCGGCTGGCGACCCGGGTGAGGCCCACGAGGCCGATATTCTCCGTATAGCTCGTGTTGGCGAAGGCGCCCACCAGGCCGGCTATGGCACAACCGATACCCTCAGCGCCGATGCCCCGGTTGATCTGGCGCCGGGTGGGAGCCGACGCGCCGCTCACACTGGCGATGGAGTGATAATCGCCGAAGGACTCGATCATCGAGGCCAGGAACCCCGCCAAGGTAGCCAGGAAGAAGGCCAGGCTGAACTTCGGCAGCCCCCAAGGGAAGAGAAGGGTAGCGGGGTTCCTCACCCAGCTGGCCGTGGTCACCGGCGAGAAGTCCACGTAGCCCGGGGTGCCGGGCGTGTAGACCCCCGCGAGGGAGAGGATCAGCGCGACGCCGTAGGCCAGCGCCACCGCGAGCAGGACGGGGAACAGCTTGAAGAGGTTGTTCTTTGGCGCGAGCACGAGGGAGAAGATGAAGGTGCCAGCTATCACTATCAAAGCTAGCGGCCAGTTGGTGCCGGCCATCGGCGCGCCGACCTCAAACAGCGCCAGACCTATGAGCGCTATGGTGGGCCCGATGACCACCGGGGTTATGAACCTGCGCAGGGCTCCGATCAGCCCCGAATAGCCGACCGCCATCTCGACCAGGGCTCCCGCCAGGATGGCCCCGGCGATGTACTGCATGGTCACCGCGCCGCCTTGAGCGGACGTGGCGGCGATGATGGCGAAAAAGGGGCCGATGAAGGAGAAGGACGTCCCCTGGATGATGGGCAACCGCGTTCCGAAGTGAACCTGAATCAGCGTCGCCAGCCCCGCCGCCAACATGCACGCGCTCACCAGGAGCGCGGTCTGCTCGGCGTTCATCCCCATGGCCGGTCCCAGGAGCAGGGGAACGGCCACCGTGGCGCCGAACATGGTCAACACGTGCTGCAGGCCAAGGCCCAGGCTTCTGACAAAGGGCTTTGGCACGTCCTCAAGACCGTAGATTACCGTCCTCGCCTGCGGTTGCTGACTTAATGCCATTGTGTCATACCTCCCGTGATCCTTTATCTGGTGGCACACAAAAAACCCCGCCGGACTCGCGGGGTAAACATACGCACTCCACGTATTTCCCCCTTACCGGCCTCGCTGAACCGACTTAAAGGAGTTGTTGAAGCTATGCTGCACGCCCCTTGCCGACCTCACGGGATCGGCTTAAAGGACATCTGATGCTTTCCTTAGGATGCTACCGGCAAAACCAGCCGTTGTCAACTCCGTAAGAGGCTAGCTATGGAAGATTATCTCGTGTATGCTCCGCCTCTTAAGTCGTTAAGGCTGAGATCCCTCAGTTACTCAAGTCGGCGAAAGCGTAATGAGATGGCCAAGGTCACTCGCCTTCGGGGCCGGAGCCGGGCTCTGTCTCCGAGGTCACTATGGCGACGCCGGAGCTGGTGCCTATGCGGGTGGCGCCCGCTCGGATCATGGCCAGGGCCGTCTCGCGGTCCCGTATGCCTCCCGAGGCCTTGATCCCCAACCTGTCTCCCACGGCCTCCTTCATGACCCTCACGTCCTCCACGGACGCGCCGCGGGGGCCAAAGCCGGTGCTGGTCTTGACGAAGGCGGCGCCCGCCTCCGCCGCGAGCAGGCAGGCTCGGGATATCTCTTCCGAGCTCAGAAACCCGGTCTCCAGGATCACTTTCACGGGGACACCGTCGGCCGCCTCCACAACCGCGCGGATGTCGTCGCGTACCACTGCCTCCTCCCTTGAGAGAAAGGCGCCCACGTTCATAACCATATCCAGCTCGGTGGCCCCGGCCTCCACCGCAGCGACGGCCTCGGCTATTTTGGCCCGGGCCGAAGTCACGCCCAGGGGAAAACCGATAACCGTGCACACCTCTATCCCCCTTCCGGCGAGGAGGTCCCTCACTTGGGGGACGTAATAAGGGTTCACGCACACGGCCTTGAAACGATGCTCTACTGCTTCCCGACACAACCGCTCGATATCCTCCCGCGTGGCCTCAGGCCTGAGCAAGGTGTGGTCGATCCTTCGAGCCAACTCGTGCGCTTCCATCTCCCGCCGCCCGATACAAGGGACAGGGCGGCCTCCCTCCTTCCGTCCTCATGGAACTCTCTCCGTGCTGCCGCCCCGGCAGGACCTCGGCCCGCACGGGTGGGCCCGAGAGGGCCAGCAGGAATAGGTTCCCCCTAATCCCTGGGCATGATAATCCAGGCCGCCGCATAGGCCAACAGTCCAGGCAAGAACCCCGAGAAGATCGTGGCCACCACCCACAGCAGCCTGATGAGGGTGGAGTCAACGCCGAAGTACTCAGCCAGGCCGCCGCACACTCCCGCCAGCCGCGAGTCAGTCCTCGAGCGAACCAGCCTACGCCTCACAGTTCTTCCCTCCCCATAGATTTTCCCTCTTAAGAGAGCAGCTTGTAAAGCCACACGGCCGTCAGGGCCCCGAAGGCCGAGCTCAGGAAGTTAATCGCGTCGTTCCCGAGAAGGGCGAACCCCCTGGTAAGTCGCGTCGACCTGCCGCAGTGACAGTAGGCCTTCTCCGTCTCGCCGCCGCAGCGCGGGCACGAGTAAATGCCCTGCACCGTGGCGCCCAGCAGGCTATCGAACAGCGTACCGCCAAGTCCCGCCAGCAGTCCGATGAGGAGTATGACGGGGCCCTCACCCGTGAGAACCAGGGCGATGGCCGCCATGCACAGCGATGCGGCCACGGACCCCAACGTGCCCAGCGATGATATCGCGCCCGACGTGCCCGGCTCAACCGGCCTCCAATTGGTCACCAGCCGGGGCGTCCCACGGCTCAGCACGCCGAGCTCAGTGCCCCAGGTGTCGGCGGTGACCGCGGCCATGGACCCCAGGTAGGCTATGAACCACATGGGGTCGGGGTGGAGCGCGCTACCCACGGCCAGGGCGGCGCCGGCCCCACCGTTGGCCACGGTCTGCCAGACATCGCGTCGGCCGCCCTTGGAGAATTTCCGGGCGATGGCCGCCTTCTCCCCGGCTTTATAATGCGAAAGCATGCTCGACGTGACGAAGAAGGCCACCAACAGCGCCCCCCATGCGAACCCGCCGAGGCCGAAGATCACCGTCCCCACCACCATCGCTCCCCACAGCCCGCTCCTCGAAAGGGACCCGCGGCTGTACCCGGCATAGGCGATGGCCGCGCTCAACAGGGAGCCGAGGCCCAATCTAAGATAAGATAGCTCCATCGCTTAACCCACCAGCCACCAGAGGATCAAGGCCGACACCACGGGGACGGTGAGGTTGTCTGTGCCGCCGACGCTCACGGCCTCCACGGCCGTACCGGCTAGGGCGGTGACCAGTGCCGGCACCAGTATCCCTTCGACTCCGAAGCCCAGGAGGGTGACGGCTACAGCCAGAAAGCTGACCAGGAACATGGTCAGGCTGCCCTCCAGGCTGCGGGTGGCCCCAAGCAGGACGTATTTCCTCCTCCCCCAGGCCCTGCCGACGACGGCCGCCAGGGCATCCCCCCAGGTCATGACCATAATGCCCCCGACGAAGACCGCCGGCATATCCCAAAATAGGTAGACCAGCAGGGAGAAGGTGATGGGGAAGTAGACCGTCCCCAACCCTCCGTCGTCCCTCTCCATGGCCTTAAAGATCTTGAGCCGCAGCGACAGGTAGTTGACCACCACGAAGGACAAGGGCGGCACTACGGCCCAGGCGGCATCGGCGAACACCAACGGCGTGAAGACCGCCCACATCCCCACGCCGATATGAATCACCTTGCGGGTAAATTCCACCGGATACCCTCGCCAGGTCCGTATCCTCTCCCCGAGGGCTAGAACAAGAGCTACGTAAGCGTACGCAGAGAGCAAGGCCGTTATGTTGTTCAATTCCTTTCCTCCTTTCAGCTACCCATTCGACATCACTCGTGTCCTCTCCTACTAAAGCTGCGTTGCAACGGCCATGCGACCGTTGACTTTCGCCTGAACAGGGATTATCATGAAAGTGTATTAATGTCATAATACACTTAGGTGGTTATACATGTACTTTCACATCGACGCATCCAGCGGAATACCTATCTACCGCCAACTGGTGGGACAGATCACCCAGGCCATTACCGGCGGCCTCCTCAGGCCGGGGGACCGCCTCCCCTCCGTTCGCGAGCTGGCCCGCGAGCTCACTATCAACCCGAATACCGTCGCCAGGGCCTACTTGGAGCTCGAGAGGGATGGCCTCATCGAGGCCGCGCGGGGAAGCGGGACCTACGTGACGGCCACTATCCCGGCCTTGTCTCGGGAGGAGAGGCTGCACAAGGGACGGGAGTTGGTCCGGGCCTTCGTGTCGGAGGTGCGCAGGTTGGGCCTCGAGCCCAGGGAGTTGTTGGGTTTAATCAAGCACGAATTGGGAGGCGAGGAAGGATGACTGACGAATACGTAATCGAGACCAGGGGACTGACGAAGGTCTTCGGGGCCAAGAGGGCGGTCGACGACCTCAACCTTCAGGTGCGCAGGGGGTCGGTCTTCGGCTTCCTCGGCCCCAACGGGGCCGGCAAGACCACCACCATCAAGATGCTCCTCGGGCTCACCAAGCCCACTTCCGGCGAGGCGAGAGTGCTCGGCCTGGACGTGCGGGAGAGGAGCGTGGAGGTAAGGCGGCGAGTGGGGGTGGTGGCAGAGGACGCCCCCCTCTATGACCACATGACCGTCGCTGAGACCCTGGCCTTCGCCTCCCGGCTGGCTGCCGACTGGGACGATCAGCGGGCCGCCAAGTATATGGATATCTTCCGCCTGCCGATGCAGGCTCGGGTCAGAGACCTGTCGCGCGGAATGCGGGGCCAGTTGGCCCTCATCCTCGCCCTGACGCCGGAACCCGAACTCCTCATCCTCGACGAGCCGACGGCCGGGCTCGACCCCGTCATGCGGAGGGAGTTTCTCTCTACGGTGCTGGACGAAGTGACGGCCAGGGGCGGGACTGTGTTCATGTCCTCCCACGTACTGGCCGAGGTGGAACGCGTGGCCGATACCGTGGGGATTATTAATAAAGGTAAGCTGTTGATGGTAAAGGACATGACCGAGCTCAAGGAGACCGAGAAGAAGGTCCGGGTGCACTTCCAGGTCGAGCCCGACCCGGCCATCTTCCAACATCCGGGGATAGCCTCCGTGGAGGGTCAGGGCCGGAGGTACATCGTGACGGTGACCTCGGATCTGGAGGGAGTCCTCGAAAGGCTGAGGACGGTGCCCCATTTCGTGATAGACGTGGTCGACCTCAACCTCGAGGAGATCTTCATGCAGTACACGGGAGGGAAGAGCGGTGTTCGGATTCAGTAGCGGGCTCGCGTGGAAGGAACTCAGCGAAATCCGGTGGAAGGTCATCGTGAGCTTCCTCGTCCTCGCCGTCCTGGGAGTAAGCCTGGTCGTCCTCTACGGATACATCTCGGACCTCCTCTTAACCGTACCGCTGCCGGAGGTGTTCAGAGACCAGATCACCTGGCAGATGGCCGATTTCTCCCGGTACCTCTACGCCAACTGGTACTCCAAGAACCTCTACCAGGTGGCCACGGTCATCGCCCTCATCATGGGAATGAACGCGGTGGCGGGGGAGGTCTCGAGGAAGACCATCTCCTTCCTGCTCTCCTTTCCCCTCTCCAGGGGTCAGATGGCCTGGACTAAGTACTTGGTCGGGCTGCTGGCGCTGTGGGTCGTCATCGTCGGCGCCACCCTGATACTGCTGGGCTCGGCAGTGGTGGCCGGCAGGACCGTAGACACCCCATACCTCCTCGCGGGGTTGCCCGCATCGCTGGCCGGTGCCGCCTTCCTCTACTCCCTGTCCTTTTTGTTCTCCGTGGTCACCAGGGACGGGGTGAAGGCCCTGGCCGCGAGCGGGATCATCGCGCTGGCCCTCGCCGTGCCGAGCTGGTTCGGCCGGCTGAGGGAACTCTCGGTGTTCACCTTGATGAGCTCGGCGACAACCCTCGTCACCGGACAGGTGGAGTGGGCGCGGACTCTGGTCTTCTTGGCGCTGTCACTGGTGATATATGCGGCGGCAGCCTATAAACTACAACGGGAAGATTTTTAAAGGAGGGTTCACAGTGTTAATCACCACCACGGACCTGAAGACGGATTATGAGGTGCTGGGCCTCGTGAGGGGTAACAAGACCAAAGCCAGGCACGTGGGGATGGACATCCTGGCCTTGCTGCGAAACCTGGTGGGCGGTGAGGTCAAGGAGTACTCCTCCCTCCTCCGTGAGGCCCGAGAGGAGGCCATAGCAGAGATGGTGGCCGAGGCCGAGAAGCTGGGCGCTGACGCTATAGTCGGCGTGAGGCTGGCCACGAGCCAGATAGGCTCGGGCATCGCCGAGGTCATCGCCTACGGCACTGCGGTTAAGCTCTAGCAGCCGGGCCGCCCCCTGAGGGGCGGCTCTGCTGATCTACGCCACCTCCGCCCAGAAGCAGCGCGCCGAGTAGTGCCCGGAACAGAAGGGAATACTGGGTAGGGGTGATGAGGTTGTTACAGGCCTACTGGGTGATCTTCGCCGCCGCGATCTGGGTCGCCGTGTTGGCGCTGGTGCCACGGGAGCGAATAGCCTGGCTCCTCCCCCTCGGCGTCGTCGGGGCGCTCTTCGCGGTGGCAGCCCAGCTTCTCGGAGTAATCGTCTTCGAGCTGTGGAGCTTCTCCGCCCCGCCCCTTCCCATGGCGGGCATCCCGCTGCTGCTCGTCCTGGCGTGGATGGGGGAGGCGATCCTCTTCGGCCACTTCCTCCCCCCTCTGAGCTGGACCCTGGCCGGGTACATCCTGGCCTTCGCCACCGGCATCACGTTGATAGAGACGGCCTTCGTGCGGCTGGAGATGATGGACCACCTGCGCTGGAACTCCTCGCTCACCTTCCTCGTGGCCTTGGTCGGCCACATCGTCCTCGCGGCCTACCACCTCCTCACCGGCGAGAGAAGAGAGGTCAGGAGCTGAGGAACTTCTCCACCAGAGCGTTGAACTCGTCCGGGTACTCGAAGGGCGGGCTGTGGCCACAGTCCTCGAAGATCTCTACCTTGACCTCCGGGACGAGCCGCCGCAGGATCTCGGCGTGCCCTACGGGGAGAATGCGGTCGTAGCGGCCCCAGATGACCAGCGTCGGAGAGGCGATCTCGGCCAGCCTCGAGCCCAACTTCTGTCTCCGCTGGCCCCACCACAACACCCCGTTCCTCCGCACGATGCGGAGCGTCGTCTCGCGGGTCCACGGGTTCAAGGACAGGCTGTGGTGGTAATCGATGATGTCCTCCGGCGCCCTCTCGGGGTCGTAGACCATAAGGGTCTTGGTCAGCCGCTCCGTGGCCGCTCGGCTCGGCCGCAGCAGGTATTCCCCGACGAAGGGCAGGGCCAGGAGCCTGAATATGACGTGTACCTGGTCCCCAATGGCGGCGGGGGCGACCAATACGAGGCGTTCGACCACGTCGGGGTGGTCCAGGGCCATGCTCGCCGCCACGCCGCCTCCGAGCGACCAGCCCACGACGTGCGCCCGCTCAAGCCCCAGGGCCGACATGAACTCCGCCAGGAACCCCGTCATCGCCGCTGCGGTGTACTCCCCTATGGCCTCCCCCGGCTGGCTGTCCCCGAACCCGGGCATGTCCGGCGCTATCACCCTGAACCGCCGCGCGAGGTGCGGTATGTTGTAGCGCCAGGCGCCGCTGCCGCTGCCGAGGCCGTGCAGGAGCACGACCGTCGGACGGTTGCCCTCACCGGCCTCCAGGTAGTGGACGTCGACGTCCCTGACCTTTACTCGCTTCGCCTGCAAGAACATCCCCCCCATGCCCTTTCCCCTTTGCTTCGCCTCCGAGCCTGGAAGTTCCTTCCTCAGCCCATCCCCTTGTCCTCCCCAGGGCGAACTAGCTCGCTCGTGACAATTGCGCTGGGCGGTGGTAAAATGACCTTCGAGTGATCTCATGACTGTGGAGGTTGCCATGAACACAGAGGCCCTGACGGAGAAGGTGGGGAAGAGGGAGGTCCTGGCTCTAGCCTGGCCGGCCATCCTGGAGATGTCCCTGCATATGCTGGCGTGGATAGTGGACACCGCCATGGTGGGGCGGCTGGGGGCCGCGGCGTTGAGCGCCGTCGGCCTGGGTGGCCAGGTGTACTTCTCCCTGGCCTTCTTCCTGGGCGCAGTGGGCGTGGGAGCTACCGCCCTCGTGGCCCGTCACAAGGGCGCCCGTGACACCTCAGGCGCCTCCCACGTCGCCGAACAGGGGTTGTTCCTGGGGCTCGTCTTCGGCGCCCTGATGACCGCTATCCTCCTGCCCAACGCCCGCCGCCTCTACGACCTCGTGGGCCTGGGCTCGGAGGTGGGCTCGCTGGGCACGGCCTACGTCCGGACGGCGTCCCTGGGCGCCCTGTTCTTCCTCCCCACCATGGTGGCCAACGGGATAATGCGGGGTATGGGCGACACGAGAACCCCGCTGTACGTGACGCTGGTCACCAATATCGTTAACATAGTCGGTGATTACCTGTTGATTTACGGTCACCTCGGCCTCCCCCGGATGGGCGTGGCCGGCGCAGCCCTGGCCCTCCTCGCCGGTCAGGTGGTCGGCGGCCTGCTGGCGCTCTGGGCTTTGTTCCGCAGGGCCGACCCGCCCATCAGGCTGGCCGGTGTGCTCCGACCCCGTGTGGCCAGCCTGAGGCGGATCCTCTCGCTCTCTATACCAGCCGGTATGGAGACGGTCCTCATGGACGGGGCCCGGACCGTGAGCACCTTCATCATCGCCAGCATGGGCACCGTGTCCATGGCGGCCCATCAAGTCGCCATCACGGCCGAATCCCTGTCCTTCATGCCCGGCTACGGGTTCGCCATCGCGGCCAGCATCATCACAGGCCAGAGCCTCGGCGCCGGTAAGCCCCGGCGAGCCGAGGAGGGGACCCGCCAGTCCTGGCTTCTCGGCCTCATGACGATGAGCGCCATGGGCCTCGTGTTCTTCCTCTTCCCGAGACAGCTGGTGGCCCTGTTCACCGTCGACCGCGAGGTCATAGACCTGGCGGCCAGATGCCTCCAGATCGCGGCCGTTATGCAGCCGGCCATCGCCACCACCGAGGTCTTCACCGGTGCCCTCCGCGGAGCGGGGGACACCAGAACGGCCATGTACGTCACCGCCCTGGGATCCTGGGCGGTAAGGGTCCCCCTGATAGTGGTCGCGGTTTACGTCCTGCACCTCTCTCTGGTGACGGTCTGGCTGGCCATGGTGGCCGAGTGGACCGTCAGGGCCCTGCTGGTGCGCTGGGTCTTCACCAGGGGCCGCTGGAGGGCCCTGCAGGTCTAATCCTCCCTCCGTTTGGCGACCTCGGCCAGGTTGAGCCCAGCTAGTCTACGCAGCGCCGGCATCCCGGACAGGAGCAATATCCCGAGCATGCCGAGGCCGGTAACCACATAGGTCCTCGGATAGGTTACGACCTGAAAATCGAAGAGGTCGGACCCCCACATCCCCAGGGCCACCGAGGCCAGGACCTGGCCCAGTACCGCGCCCAGGAAGAGGCCTACCGCCCCTAATACCAGCCCCTGCAGGCTGACCATCCAGGCGACAGCCCGGCTGGGCGTCCCGAGGATCCGCATGGTGGCCAGCTCCCGTTCCCTCTCCAGGATGCTCACCATGGTGGTGGTGAAAACCACCGCCAGGGCCAGGAGGCCGCCCAAGAGCAGCATAACCCCGATGAAGGCGTAGGCCATACGCAACAGCTGCCGCACGGTGTCCCTCAAGTTCGCCTGGTCCAGGACGGACACCACGCCCGGCCGTGACTCCAGATCCTTTATCAACCTCTCACGGTCCCCGTCCACGGTGAGGAAGACCGTGGTGTAGAGCTCCGGCAGGTCGAAGGAGCGGGCCACCGCATCCCTCTCCCCAAAGACCAAAGCCCCAAGGGGGACTTCAGCGAAGCCCAGGACCTCAAACCGCCTGACGGAGTGGTCCAGGAGCGACTCTACCTCCACTATATCCCCCTGCGAGACTCCGAAGCGCTGCCCGAGGGAAGCGGCCAGCACTATCCCCCGCAGGCCCGAGCTCCCTGCGGTGGCCTCGAGGTCGGCGTCATCGATCCCGGCGGGGCGCAGGTCGTAAAGGTGCTCCCCGGGCTCGAGCCCCCTGAGCGCCGTGGTGTAAACCTCCTCGGCGAAGTGCAGCTCTACTGGCACCTCCACGACACCCTGTACGGCCCTGACCCCCTCCTCATCGGCCAGTTCATCCAGTACCTCCGGCGGCGCTCCGGGATAGAAGGAGGCCATGACGTCGTAACGCTCTATGTCCTCGAACTGATGCCGCATGGCCCAGTCCACAGAGTCCAGCAGGACGGATGAGACTAGAATCAGGCTGGTCGCCACAGCTACTCCCAGCACGCTGTATAGGCTCCGGCGCGGATTGCGGAACAGGTCCCTGTAACCTACCTTGGCCAGGGCTCGCAACCGGGCCAGGGGAGGGAAGACCCTCTCCAGCCAGGGCCTCTTCCCAGCGGCGGCCGGGCTCTCGCGCATGGCCTCGGCAGGCAGAAGGGAGGCCGCGGCCCGGGCCGGGATGATGCCGCCCAAGGCACCCGTGATCAACCCGAAGGCCATCGCTGCCGCCAGCACCCCGTACTGCGGGACCGTCCGGACGAGCGGTATGCCGATGATGGCCACGTAGAGCTCCGTGATCCATCTCGAGACCAGCAGGCCCGTAATAGCGCCGATGGCCGACCCCAGCAGCCCCGCCAGCAGGGCATAGGCGAGGTAATGGACCATGATCGCCCCCCGCGAGTAGCCCATGGCGCGCATGGTGCCGATGACCCACCTCTGGGCGTGGACGGTCCTGGCCTGAAGGACGTACAGCACCATGGCCCCCACCCCGAGGAACAGCGCGGGGAAGAAGATGGCCAGCTGCCGGTACCCGTCGAGGTCCAACTGCAGGACCTCGTGGGACACCTGATGGGCCCGTTCAGTGAGGGTGGCGCCCTTCGGAAGGGCATCGAGAACTGCCTCGCCAGCCGCGGGGTCGCTCACGGTGAAGACCAGCTCGTTGACCGGCATCTCACCCCCGGCGAAGAGAAACTCAGCGAGCCCGGACTCGGGCACGAAGGCCACACCGAAGGTGTCCGGCGAGGGGAATATGTCCTGCCGGCTGCGGGCCACCCATATGAACTCGGGGCTCCTCACCACAGCGGCTATCTTAAAGGCCCTCTCCCTGCCGTCAGGCGCGAACAGGGTGACCTCATCGCCCACCTCGAGCTCGTGATAGTCGGCCACCCGGTACTCCAACATTATCTCATCGGGTGAGGAGGCGTATTCCCCCCGCACCACGAGGAGGTCGTTGACCTCCGGCCGACCCCAGTCCGGGACCGACAGGATCCGGAGCTCCAGCCTCTTGGGCTCCCGCCGGACGGGCCCTTCCTCTCTCCGCGGCAGGTATTCCTCGATGACGCTCAGGTCCACGCCCAGCAGGTAGGCCTTGGGCCGGGTCGAGGACATGACCTCGGCCGGAAGCGAGAGCACCAGCCTGGCCTCCCCTCTCTCCACCCCTTCCGCCTCCAGGGCATCCGTTACGGCATCCCTTGGGAACAGGCCCGGCAGGGATATCCAATAATCGGCGAAATGGAGCACCTCGTAAGAGTACTGGTAGGACTCATTGAGATTGAGGTAGGACATATAGGAGGCGGAGAACATGACGATGCCGAGGACCATTATCAACACCGCAGCGGTGAATTGCCAAGGCGAACGGATTATCTCCCTTCTGAGCTTCAGCCACAACATGCGCCTCACCACCTGATCTCCAGGGGATCGACCGGAGACTCTATTCTCTCGTCCGAGATCACTTCACCGTCCCGCAGGCGGATGATCCGATCGCCCATCTTGGCGACGGCCGAGTTGTGGGTCACTATGACGACGCTCTTCCCTCTCTGGGCTGCCTCGCGCAACAGAGCTAGCACCCTGACTCCGGTGTCCACGTCCAGCGCCCCCGTGGGCTCATCGGCCAGGAGGAGGAGCGGGTCCTTGACCAACGCCCGGGCAATGGCCACCCGTTGCTGCTCGCCGCCGGACAGCTCAGCCGGGAAGTGGTCCGCCCTGTCCCCCAGGCCCACCGCCTCCAGCACCTGGCGGGGGTCCAGCGGCTCCTTCACCAACCCCGCCACGAACTCCACGTTCTCCAAGGCCGTAAGCGAGGGAATGAGGTTGAAGAACTGGAATATGAAGCCCACCTTCTCCCGGCGGTAGGCGGTCAGGCCTCCGTTGTCCAGTCGATTGATCTCCACCCCCGCCACGGTGATGGTCCCTTCTGTGGGCCGATCCAAACCGCCGATGAGGTTGAGGAGGGTGGTCTTCCCGGACCCGCTCGGGCCCACCACCACCGTCACCTCTCCCTCACCCAGCTCGAGGTCCATGGGTTTTAGGGCCTTGACCTCGACCTCTCCCATACGATAGGTCTTGCTCATCCCAACCATTCTGACGACGGCGCTCATCCAAATGCCCCCCTACTGGCTTGGGCCAAAAAAGCCTCGAGGTTACTCCGCTCATCAGCTGAACCGATGGGCCCTCATCAGCTCCGGTTAACATCTACTGCCAGCCTCTAGGTATTCATTCGTCAAGAAAAGGTCAGGCTCCTTTACGACCACGTGCCGAGGTGCGCAACCACCTTTAGATCTATTAGATAGATAATCGGGTAGGAGGGGGCGGCT
>DFND01000082.1 GCA_002375895.1 Firmicutes bacterium UBA3576 | reverse complement strand
CCTACCTTCAGCCTGTTGGCCCGGGATGCCCTCAACAAGGCGTCCGCTTGGCTCCGCGGCGGCAGCGGGGCCTCAGGCCGCCCAAAGGGAGCTCGCGTCGATACCGCCCCGGAGCAATATCTGGGGCTCCTGGATCATGGGCGGATGCGCAGGTTGCTCGGCCGTTACGGTAAGGACGCCGCAGCCCTGGTCGAGGAGGCCGGCAGAGGAGAGCTCGAGCCCGTGCCGGGCACGGAAATACTGTGGGCCGAGCTGCGGTGGGCGGCACGTCACGAGGCGGTGGTGCACCTCGACGACCTGCTGCTCCGGCGCGTGCGCCTGGGAAACCTGCTTCCGGAGGGCGGCGCGGGGTTGCTGGACCGGGTACGCCCCGTGGTGCAGCCAGCCCTAGGCTGGGATTCAGACCGGTGGGAGCGGGAGACGGCCCGCTATGTGAAGCTTTGGCGCGAGGCTTATAGCCCGGACTTGATGGTGAAATAGGCGATGGCTTGGCCCCGCCCTGGCGAGAAGGGTGGCCGGCCCCACCAGAGCCCCTCCTGTTCCTAGTCCCCCTGGCCCCGGAATTCTCTTATGCCATCTATGCCGCTGCCGTAGGGCCGCCACTCCCAGAGGCCCTGGCCTGGCGCGTTGGGGCCGTTTCCCGTCGGGCCCTGCCCCCACTCCCAGTTGAAGTAAGTGTGGGGCACTTCACCCGCTATCAGGGCCTGAGCCAGGGGGTATTGGGCTCTCACCACTACCTCCTCGTTGAAGAAGGGCACGATGATCTGGACGGCCGTCTCTACCTGGAGGATGATCACGTGCAGGGTCTGGTTTATGCCCGCCTGCTCGAAGCTCTGCACTATGTTCGTATCCACCCGTCCTAAGGGCACGAGGGTGAGCGGGATACTGGGCCCGACGTTGGCGAAGACCCGGCTTCCCAGGATCAGGCCGAGGGGAATGGGTATGGTCCGCTCCGTGAGCATCACCAGCTGGTCCTGAATGGCGGCGGTGGCCCGCGCCGCCAAGGACATGATCTTCCCAGTGTCGGGCTGCATCATCACTACGCGGCCCGCAGCGTCCTTCTCGATGAGTATGAGGTCTCGGTAGTCCACGTCCTGGGCCACGGATTCGATGGCATCGGTTAGCGCCGTGGTGGCGATGTTATCGGCCTTCATGCGAGCGATAGCCAGGATGGTGGCGGAGAGGTTCCGCTCCATGAGGACGAGGAAGGCCATCAACAATACGAGGAAGACCAAGAGATACAAGGTCCTGGCAGAGAGGTACAGCGGCTTTCTGCGACGCATCCTTCTCATCCCCCGGGAAAGACTCCTTCAACTCAGTCTATTCCACCGGGGGCCAGGAGGTGCGGAACAATTCCGGCCCCTGAAGGTCTAAGGAAAGTGGGAAGGGGGTGCGTCCTTTGAGGCAGATCTTGAGACTGGCTGTCCTCATCGTGGGCCTGGTCTTGACGCTGACCGCCTGTTCGCCCTCGGCCGACCGGCCCTACGAAGGGGTGGAGGTCATCCCGGTGATGCTGGAAGAGGCACCGGCAGAGGTGCGCGCGGTGGTCGAGGAGAACCGCGCCCGCTTCTTCCAGAGGAGCCTGGTAATCGGGGACTCCACCTACATCGTGGCCGGCTACGGTGAGAAGCCTACCGCGGGATACTCCGTGGAGTTCGGGGAGGCCTTGAGAAGGGACGACCGGGTCCGGGTGGTCGTGATATACTCCGCGCCAGCGCCGGGGCTCGCGGTGGCCCAGGTGCTGACCTACCCCGTGACCATCGCCAGGCTGGACGGACGCTTTGATGTTAGCTTCGAGGTTCAGGGCGATATCGATTAGAGGAGGCGCCACAGGCGCCTCCTCTATCCCGTCCTCAGCCTCGCGAACTTTCGTTTTCCAACCTGCACGACGGCCCCGTCCTCTACGGTGACCCGAGCGTCCTGGTGCATCACTTTCTCGCCGTTCAATCGCACGGCTCCCCCTCTGATGAACCTGCGGGCCTCGCTCTTGGAGCTCGCGAACCCGGCCTTCAACAACAGGTCAACCAGGCCTATTGTCCCGCCGTCGAGGTGCACCTCGGGCATGTCCTCAGGCAGCTGCCCCCGGCTAAAGACCTTGATGAAACCCTCCCTGGCCCTGCGGGCCTCCTCTGCGCCGTGGTACATCCTGACCAGCTCTTCGGCGAGATATAGCTTGGCGTCCCTCGGGTTGACCCTGCCGCTGGCCATCCCCGACTCCCAGCTCCCTATCTCCTCCATGGGTATGTCCGTAAGCAGGGTCATGTACCGCACGATGAGCTCATCGGGGATAGACATGGTCTTCCCGAACATCTCCTCAGGCGGCTCATCGATCCCGATATAGTTCCCCGCGCTCTTGCTCATCTTCTGAACGCCGTCGGTGCCCTCGATGAGAGGGGTCAGCATGGCGACCTCCGGCTCCATACCGTACTCCCGTTGGATGTGCCGGGCCATGATCAGGTTGAATTTCTGATCGGTCCCGCCGAGCTCCACGTCGGCCTCAAGGGCCACCGAATCGTAACCCTGCATCAGGGGGTAGAAGAACTCGTGGACGTGCAGGGGACATCCCTCCCTATACCTCCTGGCGAAGTCGTCCCGCTCGAGCATCCTGGCCACGGTGTACTTCGAGGCCAGCTCGACCACGTCGGCGAAGGTCATGGGGGCCAGCCAGCGGCTGTTGAAATCGACGATGAGCTTCTCCCGGTCTAGGACCTTGCCTATCTGTTCGATGTAGGTGGCGGCGTTCCGCTTGACCTCCTCCTCGGAGAGCTGCTTCCTCGTCTCGGAGCGATCCGTGGGGTCGCCTATCCGCCCCGTGAAGTCACCGATCAGGAGCACCACCTCGTGCCCCAGGTCCTGGAACTGTTTGAGCTTCCGCAGAACGACCGTATGGCCGAGATGGATGTCCGGGGCGGTGGGGTCCACCCCCAGCTTAACCCGAAGGGGCTTCCCCGTCTTGACCGACTTCCTGAGCTTGGCGAGAAGCTCCTCCTCGGACACTATCTCGGCGGTCCCTCTCTTGAGGATCTCCAGTTGTTCTTCCGGCGACAGTTTTCCCATACCATCCACCTCCGAAAAACATCCAACCCCCCGCCCCAGGGACGGAGGGTTCTCCGCGGTACCACCCTAGTTGGCGGCCTACAGGCCGCCCCCTCAGGACCCGTATCGGGGGTCATCCGGCGCGCCTACTGTTATTTCAGCCACGCTGCTCCGGGATGTACTTCACCGACGGGCAGGGGTCGCTCGCACCGGCCGCGACCTCTCTTCTTGGCCTCCCCCCGGCTACTCTTCCCCTCATCGCCTTGTACAAGTTGGATTGTATTCACAGGGTATTATAACACTCCTTATGTTATAATAAAAGAGCGCAGGCCGAGCTCCGGCCCTTATATTTGTATGTGCTTTTCGAAACCGAACCAGCCGGAGGGGATGCCCTATGGCCAGACGGAGAAGAAAGAAGAGACGCGGGAGCCTCCTTCGCGTCCTCTTTTTTACTATGCTGGCCCTGCTAGTGGCCACCGGTGGGGCGGGGGCCGGCTTCTTAGCCGGTATCGTCAGGGATCTCCCGCCGCTCGATGACATCAGGGCGCCGAAGCCCAGCCTCACCTCCTTCATATACTCGGCCGACGGACAGGTCATCGCCGAGCTACATAAGGAGCAGGATCGGGTGCCTCTGCGCCTGGATGAGAAGCTGCCCGAACATGTGAAGAACGCCTTCATCGCCATCGAGGACCACAAGTTCTACTCCCACCGCGGCTTCGACCTCAGGGCCATCGCCCGGGCCGTCTACGTCATAGCCACGACGGGCGATATCCAGGGAGGCAGCACCATCACCCAGCAGCTGGCCAAGAACGCCTTCACCAACCAGGAGAGGACCATCCGCCGGAAGCTGAAGGAACTGATCCTGGCCGTACAGCTCGAACGCACTTACAGCAAAGACGAGATCCTGAACATGTACCTGAACTGGATCTTCTTCGGCCACAACGCCTACGGTCTCAAGTCCGCGGCCGACCTCTACTTCGGCAAAGAGGTCTCCGAGCTTACCCTGGCCGAGGCGGCCCTCCTGGCCGGCTTGCTCCAGCAGCCCAACTACTACTCCCCCTACGCCAACCCCGAGGCAGCCAAGGCCCGTCGGGCGGTGGTGCTCGATAAGATGGCCGAGTACGGGTTTATCGGCCCCGAGGAGGCCGAGGCGGCCAAGGAGGAGCCCATTGAGCTGGCCGGGCTCAACAGGCCGGCGGAGTACAAGGCGCCCTGGTTCGTGGACTACGTAACCCAGCAGCTCATCGACCGATACGGTGAGGAGCTGGTGTTTACCGGCGGCCTCAGGGTGTATACGACGATCAATATGAAGGTGCAGCAGGCGCTGGAAGAGGCCTTCCGACAGGTCCTGGACGAGAGGTGGCCGCCCGGAGAGGAGGGGCCCGAGGCGGCTGCGGTGTTCATAGATGTCCGTAATGGCCATATCGTGGCCATGATGGGCGGCAGAGAACATCAGGGGGTCATGGACCGCAACCGCGCTATGAAGGCCCAACGGCAGCCGGGCTCGGCCTTCAAACCCCTCGCCGTGTACACCCCGGCCATTGACCTAGGGTACACACCGGCGACAGTGGTCGACGATTTTCTGTTCGAGCACGAGCTTCCCAACGGCGACACGTGGGTGCCCAAGAATTACGACGACACCTATCGGGGCCTGGTGCCGATTCGTCAGGCCATTATGAAATCCATTAACGTGGTGGCGGCCAAGGTCCTGCTCGATATCGGCGTTGACACCGGAGTTCAGTACGCTATGCGGATGGGGATAGAGAGCCTCGTGCTCGAGGGGACCATACACGACAGGGTGCCGGCCATCGCCCTGGGCGGGCTCACCTTGGGCGTGACGCCCTTCGAGATGGCCCGGGCGTACGGGACCCTGGCCACCCTCGGCGTACGCGTCGAGCCCATCGCCATAACCAAGGTGGTAGACAAGGACGGCAACGTCCTCGAGGAGAACCGGGCCCACAAGGAGCTGGTCCTGGACCCAGCCACCGCCTACGTGGTGACTGACATGCTGAAGTCGGTGGTCACAGGGGGCACCGGCCGGAACGCGCGCCTCGAGGGCTGGCCGGCGGCGGGCAAGACGGGGACGACGGAGAACCAGGCCGATGTGTGGTGGGTGGGCTATACCCCCCGCTTCGTCGGGGCCGTGTGGGTGGGTTACGACATACCACGCAAGATGGAGGAGGGCGTCTGGGGAGGCACCGTGGCAGCGCCCATATGGCGGATTACCATGGAGGCGGCCCATGAAGGCCTTACGCCAACCGATTTCCCCCCGCCCTCTAACATCATCAAGCGGGAGGTCTGCCTGAAGTCGGGAAAGCTTCCCTCAGAGCTCTGCCCGGGGGAGTACATCGCCGAGGAGATCTTCATCGAGGGGACCGAGCCCACCGAGACCTGTGACGTTCACGTAGAGGTGAGCGTCTGCGAGGTCAGCGGAAAACTGGCCACCGAGGCCTGTCCTCCCTCGACGGTGGTGACGCGAGTGTTCTTGCAGAGGCCGGAGCCCTGGGAACCCTATGTCGACCCGGAAACCGAGGAGACCTATCGTCCCCTCGATGCAGACGAGGAGGCGCCTAAAGAATACTGTGATGTTCACACCGGGAGCAGTCCGGACGTGCCGGGGTCTGGGACCATCGGAGAAGACGAGATCCCCGCGGACGCGGTGGTCGTGGACATGATCGCCAGGCAGTTCGAATTCGTGCCCAATGAGATCACCGTACGCCGCGGCGATACCGTGGTGTTGAGAGTAACGAGCACCGATGTGGACCACGGCATAGCCATCCCGGGTTACCGGATCAGGGAATTGATCCCCGCCGGAGAGACCGTCATCATCAAGTTCGAGGCCGACAGGCCGGGCCTGTTCGTCTTCTACTGCTACGTGGCCTGCGGACCCGGGCACGACAAGATGGTCGGCAAGATCCTCGTGGAGCCTTAAGTATCCCTGTGGTCAGCTCTCACCCCCTGGGCCGAGGCCAGGGGGTTTTCGTGTTGAGGGGCAAGCCCTAAGGTATGCAAGGGAGGCGAAGGGGCTTATTCCCCTGAACAGGGATGCAGGAACCAACTGGCAGCACGTCGAAGGCGACCTTAAGTCTCTGGCGAAAGGGGAGAGCCGGCTTGGCCCTTGGCCCTGCTGCTAAAGTGGCGCTCTGGTTTTCGCTCCTGTTGCTGTCGGCGTACATCGTCCCCTACGGCTTTCTGTCCGATGTCCCATCCATGGCCGGGAGCTTCCTCTACTGGAGCCTGTTCGCGCTAGCGATAATCTTGTTCATATTACGGCTAATGTCCAGTTGGAGGGATTGACGTGCAGGCCCTGTGGATCTACCTCGCGCTGGGGATATACATCGTGGTGGGGACTCTTCTCGCCTTCTGGGCCGGACGGGGCATGGGCCGCGGTGTACCCGAGTACTTCCTCGCCAACCGCACGCTCGGCGGCATAGTAAGCGCCCTGACCTACAGCGCCACCACCTACAGCGCCTTCATGATGGTCGGACTGGCAGGACTCATGTACAGCGGCGGGGTAGGAGCCTTCGGCTTCGAGATCATCTACCTGTCGGGCTTGGTCCTCGCTGCCTTCTTCGGCCCGAGGTTCTGGCTGGCGGGCAAGAGATTTGGTTACATCTCCCCCGCCGAGCTGTTGGCCGACAGGTATGACAGCCGGTGGGTCGGCTTCGTGGTCGCGGCAGCGAGCTGCCTCTTCCTGATCCCCTATTCCGCGGTCCAGCTTATGGGGATCTCCTACCTGCTAGAGGGCCTCTCGGGAGGCGCGATATCCTACACGGGGGGGCTCGTCGTGGCCGTGCTCCTGGCCTTGCTCTGGGCATCCATCGCAGGTCTGAGGTCGGTGGCTTGGACTGACTCCCTCCAGGCGCTAATCATGATCCTGGCCTCGGTGTTGACCTTGCTGGTCGTAGTTTACGGCTCCCTTGGCGGCTTTGGGGGCCTCTTCTCCGCCCTGGAGAACCAGTACCCCGAGCTCCTCACGGTCAAACCGAAGGAGGGCTTCTTCAACCTCAAGGCCTTCATAGGGCTCACCATACCCTGGTTCTTCTTCTGCATATCTAACCCCCAGGTAAGCCAGCGCTTGTTCATGCCCGCTTCGCTGACCGCCATGAGGCGGATGATCGGGGGCTTCCTGGCCTTCGGCTTCGTCTACACCCTCGTATCGGTGCTGTGGGGCCTCAGCGCCCGAGTTCTCTTCCCGGGCCTCGATAACCCGGATATGGCTACGCCCACCCTCCTGGCCTCGGACGCCGTGCCCGCCGTGCTGGCCCTGGTGGTGATGGTCGGCATCACCGCCGCCGCCATTTCGACCATCGACTCCATCCTGCTGACGCTCTCCTCGATGGTGGCCCGGGATATCTTCCGTGCCCTCCGGCCCCGAGCTAATGAGGAGAGCGAGCTCAGGGTCGGTAAGGTGGTCCTACCGCTCATCGCGGCCCTGGCCTTTCTCTTCGCCCATCTCAAGCTGGGCCTCATCTCCATCCTATCAGTCGCGGCATCGGCGGGCCTGTTGGTGATGGTCCCGGCCATATTCGGCGCCTTCTTCTGGCGGCGAGGGACCGCCGCCGGAGCGCTCGCCAGCATAGTCATCGCCGGGGCGGCGACCACCTATCTACAGTTCACCGGCCTCAAGCCGCTGGGGATGTGGCCGGGATTCTGGGCGCTCGTGCTCTCCACCCTGCTCTTCGTCGTGGTGAGCCTCCTGACGCGGCCGCCGACGGCGAAGGCGGCTCTCTTCCTGGGTTACTTGTCAGACGCCCTCAAGAAGCATAGGGTCCTCTAGCGGAGCTCAACGATGGTCACGCCGGCGCCGCCCTCCCTCTGGGGCGCGAGATTGAAGGACCGCACCAGGGGCTGGGTCTCGAGGTACTCGTGTACGGCCTTCCGTAAGATACCGGTGCCCTTGCCGTGAACGACGCGCACCCTATCCAATCCGGCCAGCACGGCATCGTCCAGGTGCTTGGTCAAGGCCGCGAGGGCCTCCTCGACCGTCATCCCGCGCAGGTGAACCTCGGGGGAGATCCCCTTCCGTTTGTCCTTGAGCAGCTCGGTCGAAGTGCTCGGCCTTGGCTGTCTCGCGGAGGTGCTGTGCGCCACAGCCAGTTCATCGCGGGAGAGCGTCATTCTCATGACCCCCACCCGCACGGCAACCTGGCCATCCTCGTAGACCTCCTCTACTACTCCCTCTCGCCGGAGGTCCCGCACGAGGACGGTCATGCCCACCTCGAGGCCTTCGACAGGATCATAGTTATCATCGGCCGCGTCAGCCCTGAGCCCACCTATCTCCCGCCTGAGCTTCCCGAAATCCTCGCCCGCCCTCTGGATCTCCCTCGAGAGGTCGGGGCTGTTGACCCGTTCCTCTACTTGTCGCAGGCGGGCGATGATTTCCTCCGCCTCCCGCTTGGCGCGCCTGACGATGGCCGCCGCCTCGCGCTTGGCCTGCTCCAAGATCTTCTCCTCTTTGCGGGCCAGCTCCACGCGTCGGCTCTTGGTCTCCTCCTTGAGCCGGGCCGCCTCCTGCCTCTCCCTCTCGGCGGCGACCCTGGCCTCCTCCAGGGCGCGGGTCTTCTCGGTCATATCCTCTATGAGCGACTCGACCCTGTGTTCGTCTATCGACAGGAAGGCGCGCGCTCTATTGACTGTCTCTCTCGACAGGCCGAGGCGGAGCGAGATCTCGAAGGCGTTACTCCGGCCCGGCAAGCCGATAACCAGACGAAAGGTCGGACGCAGGGTCTCTACGTCGAACTCCACGGAGGCGTTCTCCACTCGCTGGCGCGAGAAGGCGTAGGCCTTCAAGCGGCTGTAATGGGTGGTGGCGATGGTCTTGGCCCCCACGGCCAAGAAGTGGTCCAACAGGGCCATTGCCAGGGCAGAGCCCTCCAGCGGATCTGTGCCGGCCCCTATCTCATCCAGCAGGACCAGCGACCCGTTATCCGCCTCCTCCACGATCCGCACTATATTGTTCATATGTGAGCTGAAGGTGCTGAGGTTCTGTTCGATGCTCTGCTCGTCGCCGATATCACAGAAGACACTTCGGAACACGGCCGTCTCTGAGCCCGGCAAGGCGGGGATATGCAGGCCGGCCTGGGCCATCAACGATAACAGCCCGACCGTCTTCAAGGTGACCGTCTTGCCCCCCGTGTTGGGGCCGGTGATGACCAGGGTGTCGAAATCCTCGCCCAGGCTCACATCGATGGGCACGACGTGGCCCCTCAGCAGCGGGTGCCTGGCGCCCCTCAAGTGGATGATCCCCTCTTCGTTCAACCGGGGCCGCACGGCGTCCATGGCGGCCGACAGGTGCCCGCGGGCGAAGATACAATCAAGCGCCGCCAGGACGTCGAGCACCCCGCCTACCTCCTCGGCCCTTCCGCCCACCAACGCTGAGAGGGCGACCAAGATCCGTTCCACTTCCGCCTTCTCGGCCAGTCTGAGCTCTCTCAGGTGGTTGTTCAGCTCCACCGCGGCCATGGGCTCGATGAACAGCGTCGCGCCGCTGGCCGACCTGTCGTGTACTACTCCCGGGACCCGGTCCCGGCACTCCGACTTCACGGGAACCACGTAGCGGCCGCTCCTGATGGTGATTATGGGGTCTTGGAGATACTGGCGGAAGGCCGGGGACCTAATGACGAACTCCAGGTGTTCCCTGACCCTGCTCTCTCCAACCGCGATCCGCTTCCGCAGGGAGGCGAGCTTCTGGCTGGCTGAATCGGCCACCTCCCCCGCCCCCGTGATACAACGCCGCAACTCTCCTTCGACCTCCGCCAAATCGGTGAGGTCGATGGCGTACCGGGCCAGGCTCGGGGCGCGAGCCGCGTGTCTTTCGAGATAACGCCTCATCAGCCTGGCCGCTCGCAGCACATCGGCCACCGCCAGAAGCTCCGGCGCCGACAGAGCGCCTCCCCGCGAGCTCCTCGCGAGAAGCTGTCTGATATCCGAGATGCCGCCGAGGGGAGGCCCCTCGCCGAGGTCCAGCAGGCCTCTCGCCTCGTCGGTCTCCTCGAGCCTTCTCTCAATTTGGTCGGAATCCGTCAAGGGCCTCAGGTGCTCGCAGGCCTGCGCCCCGACGGAGGAGGCGGCCAGGTCCTTCAGCATGTCGATTATCTTGTCAAACTCTAAGGCCTCCAGGGTTCTGCTATCCAATAACTGCCCCTCCTCCGGACCACGTCCACTCCTTCGAGCCTGAGCAACCTCACTTTGAGCTCCAGCCCGCCGCCGAACCCTCCGAGGTTGCCATCGCTCCGAACCACGCGGTGGCAGGGTACTATGATGGGAAAGGGGTTGCGCGCCAGGGCCCCGCCTACCGCCCTGGTGGACCCCGGCTGACCGATGGCCCTCGCAACCCAACCATAGGTCCGCACCTGTCCCCTGGGTATGGTCCTGGTCACCGCCAGCACCCGGGCGTCGAAGGCGCCCACTCGCCCCCAGTCAAGTTCGAAGTCAGTGAAGTCTACGTCTTGTCCCGAGAAGTAGGCGAGTAGGCGTTCCTCCAGTTCCGCGTACAGCTCGTCGGCCCCAGGCTGCCCTCCTTGGCCGAAGTAGACGCCGGTAACCTTACCAGCTTCGATAGAAAAATGTGCGGCTAACATCTCTGCCCCTCCAGTTTCATCGGCTTTATTATAACTCGAATCGTCGGGGCCCGTAACGGCTCTCTCCTCAGGCCGGACAGGAGAAGTTCCGCGCTCACTCGCCTTGACCTTCACCCACCTGAGCAAGGTCAAGAGGTGAGAGGGCCCTCCCCTTGGACCTTTTCTTTCTCAGGACCGTGAAGAGTGGCCCTCTCCTATCTTGAAGTGAGAGCCTCCCTGCCCCTTAGTGGGAATATTATCTTGGGTGGTGACGGTCATGAAGGCCGGCAAGCTCTCGGGCTTGGTCCAATGCGATTGAACTTATGGTCATTGCGCTACCATGAGCAACACGGAGGTAACCTGCGCAGACTCATGCGGAACAGGATCCTTCGCCTTGTAGCAGTGAGACGATTAGCTGGATACCGCTAACTTCGTTCACGTAACAGGTATCGGCTCCTGACTCACGCCTGATCACCCACACCCTGGGAACGGGCGCGGCGAGACTCCAGACCAATTCACCTCAGCCCGATAGCGGGTAAGATGTCCACCCGACCGGCCGTCCCGTTCCAGACCAGCTCATAGCTGAAGGCCAAAGCCAGATCGCGTAGGGGAACCACGGTCGGACCAGCCATATCAGGGGTAAGGTAAACCCTCCAGAGCCTATCCCCAAGGGTTACGTCTACGTAAGAGTCGATCTCGCCTCCTGTGGGTGGCATGCCGTAGTTGTGCCCGGCAGCCGTCCTCTCCCATCCCGGGTTCAAGGGAAACCATTCCACTCGCCCTCCCAGGGCCTCCACGGTCGTCCGCAACGGGACCATCACCCGATTACGGCCCGGGTCCAGGTAGGCCTGCCCAGCGAGATGCAGGTCTCGCCCAGCGAGGGTCACGGTGATGGGTCTTCCTCGGGCTGAAGCCAGCGCACCACTTGCCAAAGCCTCCTGAACCTCGGCAGGTAGCCCGTTCAGATTACGGAGAAAGGCCACGCGCTCGGGGCCCAACCATTGTACTCGGTAATCGAAGAAGAACCCCAGGCCCGACCAGGGAAGCCTCCACCTACCGCTTTGCTGTTCCAGCACCCCTCCCAGCTTGAACATGGTTCCGCTTACCCGTGCGTAGTCCTCACCCGCCTCAACGGTGAGCCCGAGTTCCGGTGGACCGATTCGGTAGCGGTGGGGTCCGACGGGAACTACGGGAATCTCCAACCACCTCTGGAGGAAATCCAAGCTGATGTAGGTAGAGACGCCGTGTCCGCCAGTCTCTACGAGCAGGGGCCGGTCGGCGGGGTGAACTAAGGTGTCTATCCGTACCCCTTCCCCCTCATCCCAGGTCAACACCCGTTCGCGGTCGTAGACCACCGCTCGAGGCTCTGCCGGGCCGGGCGGTAGAATAGTCATCGGGATCGCCCACTCGGCGTCACCCTTCACGACGAGTTCCCAAGCGCCGGGGCCCACCTTTCCAGGGGAGCCGTTCAGCCGGCGGCCCATCTCCTCAATTACTGTAAAGGTGTACGTGAAACGATGATCTGTTACCGGCACGGTGGCCACGAGAAGGGCCTCTGGCACCGGGTAGGGCGCCGGAGCCGACGGGATGCTACGAGGCCAATAAGAGGGCATCAGAAACAGTTGGACTTCCTTCGCCTGTAGGTTATCACCCCTTACCGTCACCGTCTGGCCTATGCGTACGGTTCGACGATCGACCGTCACGCCCTCTGCCGGAAGGAAGTAGCTGCTCGCTAACTCCGACAGCTCGGCGCTCACCTCGGGATCGGTTACGCGCCGGCTGCGTTCGGGCGTATCGGCGTACAGGGTGACGCCGTTGTGGAGGACCAGGGTGATGTGTCTTCCATCAGTGAGCATTAGATGAACCCGGGGCATGAACCAGAGGGCCGCTATGCCGTCGGCATCCCAGGGTTCTTCGGGCCCGAGATTGGCCACTGCTCGATTATACAGGTTCAGGAGCCGTTCGATCTTCGGCCGGTCTCCTGGCAGGTCGGAGAACAGGGACCGGAATCCAACATCTGAACGTGTGAAATCCACCCTTTCCACTTCATCCGGCGTCAGCACTGGCGGCAGGCCCGTGTTTTGGGCCAGAGCGGGGGCCACCAGCAACCAGCAGTAGAGCACCGCTGCAACCCACGCTAACCACAGGCGCCTGGCATTCGACCTCCTGCTCTGCATACTCATACGCACCTCCCTGTGTCGCCCCATTCACGACTCCCATAGCATACTAGCCCCTCCTCCGGCGAGAGGGGCCCTCCTCGCCCATGAAGCCTTCGTAACGCCCGATGAAGGACGACGACCCTCGGTCAGGGGCACGGGCTATGACGAGACATCAACGGTCGTCAGCGGCTCCGGCCCTCGCACCTCGACCGGCGAAGGACGAGCTCCAGGACGAAGGGCTTGATATCTACGAGACTTCTGATTCGGACTGCGTCCTCATGGCCCAAGCCCCAGACTATGGTCCCCACCGGGTTTCGCGTATGGGTCCTCACCCCCAGGTCCTCAATGTTGCCGTGGTCGCTGCACACCACCACGGTATCACGCCGGGGATCGAGGCGACTTATGACTGCACCGATGAACCGGTCCAGCCTCTCCAGGGCCAGTAGTGCGGCCAACCGGCTTCGGCTGTGCCCGGCCAGATCTGTGAGGAAGTACTCGAAAAGGGTGAAGTCACTCAGCCGGGCGAGAGCGGCCGCCCGCCTGCCGGCGAGGTCAGGGGTGATGACCTCTATTCCTCCGCGCTCACCATCGGCGACGCTCTCGTTGGTGATATCGTTGTAGACCGCCTCGCCCCGCGCCAGGTCCTCGAAGGTCCTGAGCCTTACTCCACCGGCCATGGCCGATACAGTGGTTGCCGATGGAACGTAGGTGCCCTTGGCCATTCGCTCTAGCGAAGACGGCCTGAAGGCGTTGATGAACTCGCCCCGCCTCCCGGCATCCCGCACGGCCCCGAAGATACCCCTCTGCCGCAATACCCGAGCCAAGGCGTCGTTGGGCTTCCCGTTCAGATGATAACCGAGAAGGGCCTGCGCGTTCTCCCCGGCCAGGATGGAAGTCTGGCCGCTGGCGCTCTGTGGCAAGCCCGGTACGCCCATCACCGCATCGGTAACTACAGAGACAGCCCCAGCACCCCATAAGGCCTGCTCACGCTCTACGAACAGGTGGGGGTGTCCCTCGAAGAGGCCATAGAGGCAGGGCATCTCCGCCACCAGCAGGGGGTTCCTCTCCGGGTCCTCTGGCCCGAGCCCCAGCCCATCTACCAGCAAAAGGAGGACGCCCATCTAGCGCAGCCTCCTGAGAGGGAGCTCATCAAGGGGCCTGGTATTTACAACCCCCTCCGGCGACAGCCAAGCCCGACGGGCGACGCTGATGCCGTACACCGCATCGGCGAGGCCCTCGGCACTGTGCGCGTCGGTATTGATGGACAGCATAACTCCCGCCTCCCGCGCCTTGCGCACGTACTCTGGCCCGAGGTCCAGGCGGTCTGGTGATGCGTTTATCTCCAGCGCTGTGCCGGTATCGGCCGCGACGGCGACCAGTTCGTCTATGTCAGCCTCGTAACCGCCTCTCCTGCCGATTAACCGACCCGTCGGGTGCCCTATGATGTCGACGTGCGGGTTTCTCGCCGCCGCTACCAACCGCGACGTTATCTCCTCCTTGCTCTGTCGGAAGCCCGAATGAATGGACGCGATGACGACATCCAGCTCCCGGAGGACTTCGTCTGGGTAATCCAGCGAGCCGTCCTTGAGTATATCCACCTCAATCCCCTTGAGCAGGCGGAAAGACCCATAACTCGCGTTAAGCTCGTCTATGGCCGCGTTACGACGACGTAGCCGCTCCACACTGAGGCCGCCCGCGATGGCCAAGCTCCGTGAGTGATCGCATATCCCCAGGTACTCGTACCCCCTGTCCATGGCGGCCCGAGCCAGTTCCTCGAGCCCGGCTATGCCGTCGCTCCAATCCGAGTGAACGTGCAGGTCACCCTTAAGATGGCCAAGCCGGAGCACGGTGGGCAACGAGCCGTCCGCGGCGGCAGCCACCTCTCCCCTCCCCTCCCTCATCTCGGGGGGTATAAGGGGAAGGCCCAATGCCTCGTAGATATCCTCCTCCCGCGCCCCGAGGGACGCGCCGTCCCCCTCAAGTCCATGCGGCCCAAGGACCAACCCCCGCGACCGCGCCCGCTCCTCCAGGGCCGCCAGATGCCCCCGGCTGCCGGTGCTGTAAAGCAGGGCGACGCCGAACTGCTCCCGAGCCACCACCTCCAACCTGACCCTCACCGACAGGGTCGTCACCACCGAACAGGCCCGCGATCCACGGGATTCGACCTCCCGCACCAGCTTATGGTGGGTGAGGAAGTCCATCAACCTCTCAGGCTCGGAGCTCGTCGCCAGGATGTCGACCTGGTCTACTGTCTCCACGAAGCGTCTGAGAGCGCCACCCAGGGCGGCCTTCTCCACGTAGGGAAGAAAGCGCAGGTCCTCCAGGAGGCCGAGGGCCAAGGGCCTGGCGATGGCCAGCGGGACGCCCTCCGAGGCCAGGTCCAGCCGCCTGATGCCGGCCAGGATCTTCTGCTCCCTCTTGACCCCGATGCCCGGGACCTTCCGCAGGATCCCCTTCCTGGCCGCCTCCTCAAGCCCCGCTATGTCGTCAATGCCCGTATGGTGATATATGTTGCGAACCGTTTTGGCGCCGAGCTCAGGTATGGCCAGCATATCCAACAGGGTGAGGGGAACGGCGCTCGTCAACCGCTCTAGTTGGGCACAGGTACCCGTGTCCAAGATCTCGCGGATCTTCTTCTCGAGAGCGGGGCCTACGCCGGGCAGTGACCTCAACTCGCCATTCTGGGCCAGAACCTCAACCGGTATGAGGCTTGATGATATGCTGCGGGCCGCCCGGCGGTAGGCCATGGCCTTACCCGAATCTTCGCCCGCTATCTCCATGAGGTCCGCAATTTCGGTCAGCAGACGAGCTACCTGCCAGCTCTCCATCATCGTCCCCCCAAGGGAGAATAATGAGCTTTTCCTTCACATCTCGGGTACCCGATGTCATTGTGCGGAACTAAGAGTAGGATGCTGAGATCGGGGTCTTGTCATCACAACGAGCGGGGGTTTTAGGGTGAGCGGGCACACGTTACGGCGATAATGGGGAGGTAAAAAGGTAGCGGGACTGACCGAACGAGAGGTCCGCCCGGCTCTAGAAACGCCTTCACGACGCCGATGGTACGGATAGAACCGGCGAGCTTCCTCTTCGGGCAGACCGAGCCCCTAACCCCGAGTTCCGTTGCGCGCCGGCTCCTCACGTCGCCACCTCTTCTCAGACACCTCGGAGAGCCGGTCCCGCTGCTCCCTCAGGCGGAACACCTCGTCGGCTAGGTTCAGGGCCGCCAGCACCGCTATCCCAGCTGTGCTCAACCGGGGGTTGCGTTCGGCTACTTCTCTCATCAGGGCATCGACGTATTCGGCCAGCTTGGTGATATACTCCGGGCTGGCCGAGCCCTTCATAACGTACTCCTCTCCCAGGATCTTGACCGTCACCCTGTGTTTCTCCTTCACTCCTATCACCCCCAACCCGGTCGTGGTAACCCTTTCGCTATCGAGCCACAGATTCCCTCCTCCCTGTCGGGACGGCGGGGAACGCCCGGGCCTTCACAAACAAGAGACTGGCGAAGGGAGCTTCTGTCTATCCAGTCTCACCGACCGCATAGACAGCCTCCTCTATCCCGTCGGCGATGTCGAAGAAGGCCTCGATAATCAGCGGATCAAATTGAGTTCCCGAGGCGCTCTCGAGCTCGGCGAGGCTCTCCGCGGTGCTTTTGGCGGTTCGATAAGGGCGGTCGGACCGCATCGCATCGTACGCATCGGCGACGGCGATGATCCTCGCCCCCAGCGGGATCTGTTCCCTCGCCAGGCCGTCGGGGTAGCCGTTACCGTCGTAGCGCTCGTGGTGAGATCTGATCATGCTTACCAGTTCCTCGCTGAGCGTCCCCGCCTGCTCCAGAATGGTCGCACCGATGACGGGGTGTCTCTTCACCATAACCCACTCTTCGGGGTCAAGACGCCCGGGTTTGGTAAGTATCGCATCGTCGATGCCGATCTTGCCAACATCGTGCAACAGAGCTGCCTGGTGGATTTCAAACTTCGTCTTGTCGTCCACTCCCAGGTACTCCGCCAAACGAACCGCTATTTGTGCTACTCGAACTGAATGCCTCCTGGTGTAGCGGTCCTTCGCATCCACCGCCGAGACCAATGCCTTGATCGTGCCCAAATAGGCATATCGAAGGGTGAGGTTCGCCCTCTCGAGGTCCTCCTTTTGTTTCACCATAATTTGAGAGGCGTTGGAGAAGATCTTGGACAGTAGAAGGTGTTGGGCCAGGAAGGACGCCACGATGATGAGCCAGGCGTTAACCCGCATAATGGCGATGCGCTCAAAGAGTGTATCCACGCCGTAGTAAACCTCTGCTACCGCGACGACCTCGGGATTTCCGAAGAAGAGGGGGATATAGGCCTCGAGGACGTAATTGAAGTCTGCTTCGTAGAGGTTCTCCTCCTTTGACAGCCGACTGTATTGAGCCACGACCTCCCCCTTTAGCGCCCGGTCAAGGTCCGGGTTCACCGCAAAACGCATGCCCACCAGATTCGGTTCATCGGACCAAAGGATCCTACCCTGACGGTCGTAGAATTTGATCCTCAGAAAGGTCAAGTCCCAAAACGGCTGT
>DFND01000013.1:2916-13830 GCA_002375895.1 Firmicutes bacterium UBA3576 | reverse complement strand
GATATGAGGACGGGGACCACCCCGCTGGCGGCCATCGAGACGACCATGATCGATATCGCCTTCGCTCAGATGGGGAAGTACTACGGCCTTCCCACCAATGCCTCCACCGGCCTGACCGACTCCAAGCTCCTCGACGTGCAGGCTGGGTTGGAGACGTCGGTTGGGATGCTTCTGGGCACCCTCGCCGGGATCAACGTCATTACGGGCCCGGGCATCGTGGAGTTCGCCACCAGCCAGAGCCTCGAGAAGCTGGCCATGGACAACGACCTCTGCGGCAGCCTGGCGCGGCTGCGTAGAGGCATGACGGTAAATGAGGAGACCATGGCGGCCGAGCTCATCGCCGAGGTCGGACCGGGCGGGGAGTTCCTGACCGCGAGACACACCCGGAAGTGGTACAAGCTAGAGCAGTTCTTCCCCAGCCAGATCATAGACCGCTGGACCCGCAATAGCTGGTCGAATAGGGGTTCCAAGGACTCCATTGCCAACGCCCGGGAGGTCGTGGCGGGGATACTCGAGCGGCGCGATGAGGTCGCCAAGCCCCTGGACGACGCTCGAGCTCAGGCCCTCCTCGAGGCGATGAACGAGATAGCTCAAGAACAAGGTCTGGACCCGAAATCATTGCCCATTAACCGCAGAGGGTGAGAAGGCATGCTAATAGTCGGCGAGCTCATCAACACCAGTAGACGCAAGGTCGAGGCGGCCGTCAGAGACCGGGACGCGGACTTCATAGGCGAGCTGGCGGAGAGACAGGTCGCGGCCGGTGCCGATTACGTCGACGTCAACTGTGGCACGCTGGTAGGTGAGGAGGTTGAGGCCCTTCCCTGGCTCGTCAAGACCGTGCAGGCGAGGGTGGACGTGCCTCTGTGCATCGACAGCGCTAACCCCGAGGCCATAGAGGCCGCCCTGCGCGTGCACCGCGGCCAGGCCATGGTCAACTCCATCACCGCCGAGGGGGACCGCTTCGAGTCCTTCCTGCCCCTACTTCAGGAGCACGGCGCCTCGGTCATCGCGCTGTGCATGGACGACCAGGGCATCCCGGAGACCTCGGAACAGAGGTTCGAGGTGGCCCTGAGACTCGTTGAAGACCTGAGGGCAGCGGGCCTCAAGCCGGAGCAGATCTACATCGATCCCCTGATCCGTCCGATAAGCACCGGCTCCCAGTTCGGCGTCACCGCCCTGGAGACCATCCAGCGGGTGAAGCAGCACCTGAACGGGGTGCATACCATATGCGGTCTGAGCAACATCTCCTTCGGCCTACCCAAGCGCCGGGTCCTGAACATGACCTTCCTCGCCCTGTGCTTGTCGGCGGGGCTCGATGCCGCCATTATGGATCCCACCGAGACGGTGAACATGGCCATCCTGAGGGCCGCTGAGGCCCTGCTGGGCCGCGACGAGTACTGTCGCAATTACCTCGAGGCCTATCGCCAGGGTAAGTTGAGTATATAGGGCGATGGGGCGGGCGTGGGTCGTCCGTGCCCGCCCCGTCGCTTGGGCACCTTTGGGCAGGAAAAGGCCCCAGCGAGGCGAAGAAATAATTGAAAGTGCCGAAAGGTTTCAAGTTAAACCCTTGTTCGGCCTATTTTTAAACAACCAGTGCCAAGTTTTCGTCAAGCCGAGGTGGGAGGGCCATGAGGACGCGAAGCCTGGATCCGGAGATGGCATGGGAGATACTGGACGCCATAGACGAGGCCATCCACGTGGTAGACCCGGAGGGCTACACCATCTTTTACAACAAGGCCTCCGCGAAACTAGATGGGCTGGAGATCGACCAGGTGATGGGCAAGCACGTACTGCAGACTTACCCCTCTCTTACGCGTGATACGAGCACTCTTCTGCGGGTGTGCAAGACCAGGCGGCCCATTGAGGATTACGAGCAGACCTATATCACGCAGGAGGGGAGGGCCATCACCACCATCAGCAGCACCATCCCCCTCTTCTGTCGTGGCGAGTTCCGCGGCGCCCTGGAGGTCGCCCGGGACATCACCCGCGTCAAGCAGCTGAGCGAGACGGTGAGCGAACTACGAGCTCGCCTCTATCGACCGCGGAGGGACAAGACGAGGCTCAGCGACGGGAGCGCGGCGATCTACCGATTTGAGGACATAATCGGCCGATCACGCAGCATCATCGCTCTGAAGGAGAGGGCGCGCAAGGCCGCCAATAACAGCTCTCCGGTCCTGATCTGGGGGGAGACCGGCACGGGCAAGGAGCTGTTCGTCCAGGCCATTCACAACGCGGGGCTGCGGGATGGGCCCTTTATCGCTCAGAACTGCGCCGCCCTGCCGGAAAGCCTCCTGGAGGGTATCTTCTTCGGCAGCACCAGGGGGAGCTTCACCGGCGCCGCGGATAAGCCTGGCCTCTTTGAGCTCGCCGACGGCGGCACGCTGTTTCTGGACGAGCTGAACTCCATGCCCCTGGACCTGCAGGCCAAGCTGCTCCGGGTCCTCGATACCGGCCAGGTGAGGCGACTGGGGGATATCAAGCTGCGTCAGGTCAACGTCCGCGTGGTGGCGGCCATGAACGTAAGCCCGGAGGAGGCCCTGAGCCAGGGCCTGCTGCGCCGGGACCTCTTCTACCGACTCAACGTGATCTCGCTCTACATACCCCCACTGCGCGAACGCAAGGAGGATATACCCGTCCTGGCCAAGCACTTTGCGGCGGAGCTGTCCGAGGAGCTGGGGTACAGTATAGAGATCGACCCCGAGGTGCTGGAGGCCTTCTCCCGATACTCCTGGCCGGGCAATGTGAGGGAGCTAAAGCACGTGATCGAGGCGGCGGTTCGCATGAACGAGGATCATAGAATAAGATTGGAGCACCTGCCCGAGAACATCCTGTCCCCGCTGGCCCTACGTCCGCCGGGGGGTGAATCCGCCTACGAACCCGAGGCCCTCTTTCGGATGATCTGCCGTGATGGTGTGTCGGTGGCGGAGGTCGTTAAGGAGCTGGAGCGCGAGCTCATTGAGATGGCGCTGCGACATACAGGTGGGAACGTGTCCCGGGCGTCCGAGCTCCTGTCCCTTCCGAGGTCTACGTTGCAGTATAAGATACGGACCTATCGACTGGGATGATACGGGAGTATTCCCTCGTCATCGCTTGGGCACGTTTCTTGCAAGCGAACCTGTGGTAGAGATGAGGCTGGGCTGCAACAGTGAACCGATAAGGAGGTCGAGTCGAATTGGCCGTCAGTTTGAAGCCGACAGGTTTATGGGACGGAGTTAGCGACGAAGAGTGGCAGGATTGGCGTTGGCAGGTGCGGAACAGGGTCACCAAGATAGAGGAGTTGAAGCAGATCATCAACCTGACCCCGGAGGAGGAGAGGGGTCTCGAGGAATGCCTCAAGACCTTTCGCATGGCCATCACGCCCTACTACGCCAGCCTGATGGACGCCGACCGCCGCGACGATCCCGTTCGCATGCAGGCGGTCCCCACGGTCAACGAGCTCCACTTCACCAAGGCCGACATGGATGACCCCCTTCATGAGGATATCGACTCTCCTGCGCCGGGGCTGACCCACCGTTATCCGGACCGGGTTCTGCTGCTCATCACGGACCAGTGCTCTATGTACTGTCGCCACTGCACTCGCCGTAGGTACACGGGCGTGGAGGACCGGGCGCGTTCCTGGGAGGATCTAGAGAAATGCTTTGAGTACATCGAGCGGAGCCCGGAGGTAAGGGACGTCGTATTATCCGGCGGCGACGCCCTGCTGGTTGGGGACGAGCAGCTGGAGCGGATCCTTAAGAGGTTGCGCCAGATCGACCACGTGGAGATCCTGCGTCTGGGGACGCGGACCCCGGTAGTGCTTCCGCAGCGGATTACGCCGGAGCTGGTGGAGATGCTGAAGCGCTATCATCCGATATACGTCAACACGCACTTCAACCACCCGAAGGAGCTCACCGAGGAGGCCAAGGAGGCGTGCCGGCTGCTGGTCGACGCCGGGATCCCGGTGAGCAACCAGACCGTCCTGCTGCGAGGGATAAACGATTGCCCGGTGGTGATGAAGGAGCTGGTACACGAGCTCCTGAAGGTCAGGGTGAGGCCCTATTACCTCTTCCAGTGTGACCTCTCCAAGGGCCTTGAGCACTTCCGCACCCCTGTCGACAGGGGCATCGAGATCATCGAAATGCTGCGAGGCCACACCTCGGGCCTCGCTATCCCGACCCTCGCCATCGACGCCCCGGGCGGCGGAGGGAAGATACCCATAGGCCCGCAGTACATGATATCCCGTAGCCCGGGCAGGGTCGTCCTGCGGAACTACGAGGGCGTGATCTCGGTATATACCGAGCCTGCGCCGCGGCCGGACGACGTCCGCGACGTCTCCGAGGGCAAGCCGTGTCCTGTCTGTGGGACCGACCACTCCACCTTCAATGTGGGGGTCGGCAAGCTCTTCAGCGGCAAGGAAGTGGGCCTGGAGCCCGCCGACCTAGAGAGACGGCGTCGGAAGAAGAGGGAGAGTAACTGAAGAGACCTGCTCTAGCATGACCGATAGGGACCGGGTGGCCTGTTGCGGCCGCCCGGTCGGCCTGATCGGGCCTCGCACCGGGGAAGTACCTCACGGTGGTGAGGCTGGAAGGCAGGGTATGCCGGGGATGAGGAAGTCCCCGGCTTTTTATTCCTATAGAGATCCTCTTCCATAGGCTATCCGTGCATTGCCAAAGGTGGGACAAGTTGACATTCGCGTCTAGCTGTTCTATAATTCTGACAAGAGAGCGCATCACAAAATGCCTGGTGGCCCATAATCTACGCGACCACGCCCTACCAGGGTGGATGGACAGCGGAACATCAGGAGATACTGTCCAAGAGCGGTTTGGCCAGAGCATGGCAGCCTAAACCGCAGCAGTTTCTTGGACAGGGGAGCTGTAGACATCCTTCAATGAGCGCTGTCGGTTTTCCCACAAAAGTTCCAAGAGGCCGAGTGCGGAGCGCCACGACCCTCTGGTCATCGGATTTCGCCTGTCTTTTTTCCGCAACTCATAGTTTGAGATCTGACTTTCGAGAGCGCCCAAGGAGCCCGTTAAGATTTCGTGGGATTCCGGGGAGGTGGTCTGAGGAACTTGCCCGAACCTCGGGATCCCTTTCCTCTTTCCCAGGGTGGGACCTCCTGGGAGAGACCGGTGGTCTGAAGGAACCTCAAGGGCGAAGGGGGGTGATGAAGGGCTAGCTTGGCCTCGGGAGGTTCAGGGTGGACGGTGCACCGGGCGCGCCGTGTGACTGGTGGCAGGCGCCAGTACAGCGGGGCACCGGGAGTACAAGACGTTGTAAGGAGGGAAAGGTATGTCACCGTTTGTGGCTGAAATCATCGGCACCGGTATCTTAGTCCTCTTGGGTGACGGAGTAGTTGCCAACGTTCTGCTCAAGAAATCAAAGGGTGAGAATGCCGGCTGGATTGTCATCACCACGGGATGGGGTCTGGCCGTAGCGCTTGCGGTCTACGCCGTGGGTTGGATAAGCGGCGCACACATCAACCCGGCCGTGACCGTGGGGCTGGCGGCCATCGGCAAGTTCCCCTGGGCCGACGTGCCCGGCTACATCGCCGCCCAGATGATCGGAGCGTTCCTGGGGGCGGTACTCGTTTTCCTGGCCTACCTGCCTCACTGGCGCGAGACGGAGGACCAGGGAGCCAAGCTCGGCGTCTTCTGCACTGCACCGGCTATTAGGAATGTCACCAGCAACCTGATCACCGAGATCATCGGGACCGCGATGCTGGTCCTCGGTGTGTTGGCCATCGGGCACCCCAACAACGAGCTGGGCGCTCTAGGCGCCTTGTTGGTGGGCTTCTTGGTATGGGGCATCGGCCTGTCCCTGGGCGGGCCGACTGGCTACGCCATCAACCCGGCCCGCGACCTCGGTCCGCGTATTGCGCACGCGCTGCTGCCGATTCCCGGTAAGGGCGGCTCCGACTGGGGCTACTCCTGGATCCCGGTGGTCGGGCCCATCATCGGCGGCGTCCTGGGTGCGCTGCTTTTCGCTGGACTGTGGGGTGCGTAGTCACCCGCTGACAGAGGGGTGTAGTTGCCTTGGGGGCGGGGGGATACCCTCCCGCCCCCTAACGGAGAGGGCCGGGGGGAGGAAGGCGTACGGACTCCTGGATAGCGCGGAGAAGTCCAGATGTGAAGAGGGTGTGGAGTGAAAAAGCTCATTAACCGACCCGACGACCTGGTTAGCGAACAGTTGGAGGGTATAGCCCTGGCCCACCCGGATCTCGTCAAGGTCAACTTCGACCCCAACTTCATCTACTAGGGCGGATGCCCCGGTCAAGGGAAAGGTGGCCGTCCTCTCCGGCGGCGGCAGCGGCCATGAGCCCATGCACGGCGGCTTCGTGGGCGTGGGCATGCTGGACGCGGCCTGTCCCGGTGCAGTCTTCACCAGCCCCACGCCGGAGCAGATGTACGAGGCCACCAAGGCCGTCCACTCCGGCAGCGGGGTGCTGTACATCGTCAAGAACTACAGCGGGGACATCATGAACTTCGACATGGCGCTGGATCTGGCGGCCGCGGACGGCATAGAGGTGGAGAGCGTGGTCATCGACGACGACGTGGCCGTGGAGGACAGCCTGTACACCCAGGGCCGCCGCGGAGTGGGGACGACGGTGCTGGCCGAGAAGATCTGCGGGGCGGCGGCCGAAGAGGGCTACGACCTCAAGCGCCTCGCCGACCTCTGCCGGAAGGTGAACGAGAACGGTCGCAGCATGGGCATGGCCCTCACCTCGTGCACGGTGCCTCACGTGGGCACGCCGACCTTTGAGCTGGGCGAAGATGAGATGGAGATCGGCATCGGGATCCACGGGGAACCCGGCCGGCAGCGCATGAAGTTGAAGCCGGCCGACGAGGTCGTGGAGATGCTCCTCGAGCCCATCATCGCTGACCTGCCTTATAAAGCTGGTGATGAGGTCCTCCTCTTCGTCAACAGCATGGGCGGTACGCCGCTGATCGAGCTCTACGTGGTCTACCGGAAGGCCCATCAGCTTTGTCAGGCCAAGGGCTTGAAGGTGGTTCGCAACCTCATCGGCCCGTACATCACATCGCTGGAAATGGCGGGGACCTCGATAACCCTGCTGCGCATGGACGACGAACTAATCCGGCTGTGGGATGCGCCGGTGAAGACGCCGGCCCTCCGTTGGGGGAATTAGACGACTATGGACGTAACTCGCGAGGGTGTGTTCAAGTGGCTTGAGAGGAGCGCCCAGGCCCTTCGGGAGAACAGGGATTACCTCACCCAGCTGGACGCAGCCATCGGTGATGGCGACCACGGCGCCAATATGGACCGGGGCTTCCAGGCCGTGCTGACGAGGCTGAAGGAGATGGCCGATCAGGACCTTGGGACCGTCTTCAAGGCCGTGGGGATGGCCCTGGTATCCTCCGTGGGCGGGGCCGCAGGGCCGCTCTACGGTACCTTCTTTATGCAGCTCGGGATCGCCTCCGGCGCTAAAGCTGCGTTGACTCCCGAGGAGTGGGTTGACGCCTTCGAGGCTGGCGTGAAGGGCGTCATTAAGCGCGGTAAGGCTGGCCCGGGAGACAAGACCATGATCGACGCCCTTCGGTCGGCGGTGGCCGAGGGCAAGCCGCTGGACGAGGCCCTGCGTCTGGCCGCGGCCGCCGCGGAGAAGGGGATGAAGGACACCATCCCCATGGTGGCCAGGAAGGGCCGGGCCAGCTACCTAGGTGAACGTTCGGCCGGGCACCAAGACCCCGGGGCCACGTCCTCCTACTTGCTCTTGCGGGCTGCGGCCGAGACCCTGGTTGGGTCGTAGAGTTGGCGTTCTGAGGCTCGGATGGGCGCGAAATAACATAGACAAAGGGGGAAATTCTGATGGCTAAGTACGTGGCAGCGGTGGATCAGGGAACGACCAGCACTAGGTTCATGATCTTCGACCATGAAGGCCGGGTCGTTTCCGTTGAGCAGAAGGAGCACGAGCAGATCTACCCCAAGCCGGGGTGGGTAGAGCACGACCCCATGGAGATCTGGGAACGGACCCAGGAGGTAATCAAGGGGGCGATCGCCAAGGCCAGCGTGGACCCCAGGGACATGGCGGCCATTGGCGTCACCAACCAGCGTGAGACCACCGTCGTCTGGAACAAGAAGACCGGCAAGCCGTATTACAACGCCATCGTCTGGCAGGACACCCGCACGGACACCATCTGCGAGGAGCTGGCCAAGGACGGCGGGCAGGACCGCTGGCGCCCGAAGACCGGGCTCCCTCTGGCGACCTACTTCTCCGGGCCCAAGGTGAAGTGGATCCTCGACAACGTCCCGGGTGTTCGTGAGGACGCGGAGAAGGGCGAGGCCCTCTTCGGTAACATCGACACCTGGCTCACTTGGTGGCTCACGGGAGGCCCCAGCGGCGGCGCGCACGTTACCGACGTGAGCAACGCCAGCCGGACGATGCTGATGGACCTGGCCACCCTCGACTGGGACGACGAGATCCTGGGCGTGCTGGGCATACCGCGGCAGATGCTGCCGGAGATCCGCCCGTCCTCTGACCCTGATCTCTACGGGACCACGCCCGCCGGGGGACCCGTGGACGCGGCCGTGCCCGTCTGCGGTGACCTGGGCGATCAGCAGGCCGCCATGGTCGGCCAGACCTGCTTCAGCCCGGGCGAGGCCAAGAACACCTACGGCACTGGTTGCTTCATGCTTTTGAACACCGGCACCGAGGCCGTGCCGTCCAAGAGCGGCCTCCTAACCACCGTGGGCTACAAGATCGGCGGAGAGCCCGCGGTCTACGCCCTGGAGGGCTCCATCGCCATAACCGGCGCCCTGGTGCAGTGGCTTCGGGACAATCTCGGGCTCATCTCCCAGTCCAAGGAGGTCGAGGACCTGGCCCGCACGGTTGAGGACAACGGAGGCGTGTTCTTCGTCCCCGCCTTCTCGGGCCTGTTCGCGCCCCACTGGGACCTGAAGGCCCGTGGCTTGGTCATCGGGCTGACCCGGTTCGCCAACAAAGGGCATCTGGCCCGTGCGGTCCTGGAGGCCACCGCCTACCAGACCCGGGAGGTCCTCGAGGCCATGAACAAGGATTCCGGCGTTCCCCTCACGGCCCTCAAGGTCGACGGCGGCATGGTGTACAACGATCTGCTCATGCAGTTCCAGGCCGACATTCTGGGCGTGCCGGTCATCCGGCCGACCGTAGCCGAGACCACGTCCCTGGGGGCGGCCTATGCTGCCGGCCTGGCGGTGGGCTTCTGGGACGACCTGAAGAGCCTGCGGCAGTACTGGCAGGAGGATAAGCGCTGGGAGCCCGCCATGGACGAGGCCAAACGCGGTGAGCTCTACCGGAATTGGCTCAAGGCCGTTGATCGCTCCAAGAACTGGGTGGACTAACACCGCAACTCCACCCTCCTGGGCCGGGGAGGCTAGAGAGGGACCTAGGGCCAGGAGAGGCTAGGGGTGAGTCGCAAGGGGCATGGTTGGCCTGGTAATAGTAGCGCATAGCTTCAAGCTGGCCGAGGGCGTGAAGGAGCTCGCCGATCAGATGACCGGCGGGAAGGTCCGCGTCGTGGCGGCGGGAGGACTGGATGAGGAGACCCTGGGGACCAGCGTCGAGCGAATAGTGGCGGCGATCGATGCGGCCTACGGGCCGGAGGGGGTCCTTGTGTTCATGGATCTGGGGAGCGCCGTCATGAGCGCGGAGATGGCGCTGGAGATGCTCCCCCCTGAACGCCGCGCGTTGGTGCGGCTCTGCCCCGCTCCCTTGGTAGAGGGAGCGGTGGCCGCGGCCGTCCAGGCCTCCCTGGGAGGGACGCTCCGAGAGGTGGACGCCGCTGCCCGTAGGGCCGCGGAGCTGAAGAAGGTCGAGGAGGACGTCTCGGAGCCGCCTGCCGGCCACGAGAAGGCGGAGGTCGAAAGGGGCGGGCCTTCCGAACCGGATGCGGTGGATGCTGACTCGGAGGGGTTAGGGCTGGAGCTCGTCCTCACAGTAAACAACGAGCACGGGCTCCACGCCCGCCCCGCCGCCCTCTTCACCCAGACTGCGGCGCGCTTCAAGTCGGCTGTAACCGTTCGCAACCTCACTAGGGGGACCCCCGCGGCCAACGCCAAGAGCCTTATCCAGGTCCTCGGGCTCGGAGTGGAACGGGGCCACCGGATAGCGGTCTCCGTCAGAGGGCCCGACCAGCAGGAGGCGCTCAAGGCTATCGCGGACCTCATTGAGGGCGGACTTGGCTAGATGCCCAACCCTGGTACGGGTCGGAATGCCTCATCCCAGAGGAGACCCAGGGGAGGCGAGACCTTGCAGAAGTCGGATGCGCCGAGGCTGGAGTTCAAGGGCGAAGGGGCCTCAAAGGGCATCGTGGTAGGCCCGGCCTACCTCTTCCGCGGAGCCTACAGCGGGGAGGCGGAGAGGGCCATAAGCTCTGAGGAGGTCGCCTCGGAGGTCGAGAGGCTAGAGCGGGCCTTGGACGTGGCCCGCCGGGAGCTCGGTGAGCTGGCCAAGAGGACTGAGCGCGAAGCCGGCGCGGAGGCGGCGGCCGTCTTCGAGGCTCAGCTTCTCATGGTAGACGACCCCGAGCTCACCGGCAGGGCCCGTGCTATGATCGGGGAGAAGCTCTACGACGCCGAAGGGGCCATCAGGTTGGCCGGAGATGAGGCCTGTTCGCTCTTGAGCCAGGTCGAGGACGAGTACCTGCGGGCGCGGGTCGCCGACGTGCGGGACGTGGTAGCCAGGATCCTCTCGGCCCTCCGGGGAGGATCCCGCGTCCCCGTGGCGGAGCCGCGGGAGCCAGCCGTCGTGCTGGCCGAGGAACTGTTGCCGTCGGAGACTATGCTGTTCGACCGTAGTAAGGTCCTGGCCTTCGTCACCGAGCGCGGCAGCTCGACGTCGCACGTCGCCATCCTGGCTAGGACCCTGGGCATCCCCGCCGTCGTCGGGGTGGTGGGCGTGTTGGGGGCTGTCTCCGGGGGAGAGACGGTGGCGCTCGATGG
>DFND01000013.1:0-2581 GCA_002375895.1 Firmicutes bacterium UBA3576 | reverse complement strand
AGAGACGGTGGCGCTCGATGGAGGAGCCGGCTTGGTGGTGGTTAACCCGGGGCCGGAGGAGCTCAAGGAGTGGGAGGCCAGGCGAGAGGCCTGGGCCCGCCGGCGTGAGGAACTTCTCTCCAGGGCGGACCTGGTCGCCGAGACAACCGACGGTCACCGGGTTGAGCTGGCCGCCAACATCGGCTCCCCGGCGGACGTCGGGACGGCGTTGGAGTACGGGGCGGAGGGGGTAGGGCTCTTCCGCACCGAGTTCCTGTTCATGGAGCGGGAGTCGCCCCCGGAGGAGGACGAGCAATTCGAGGCCTACCGTCGGGTGGCCGAGGCCATGGCCGGCCGCCCCGTAATCGTCAGGACCCTTGACGTAGGAGGCGACAAGGCCATCCCTTGGCTTGGCCGCATGGAAGAGGCAAACCCTTTCCTGGGCTTGCGGGGGGTGAGGCTCACCCTTGACCGGCCGGAACTCCTCCTCGTCCAGCTGAGGGCGATCTTGCGAGCCCGCGTCTACGGCGACCTCTGGGTGATGCTCCCCATGATAACCACCCTGGGCGAGGTGCGGGCCGTGAGGCAGATGCTCCAGCGGGCCGCCGAGGAGCTCCGTACGGCCGGAAAGGAGCACGCCGAGGCGCCGCTCGGCATCATGATCGAGGTTCCCTCCGCTGCGCTCCTCGCCGAGAGGCTCCTTGAGGAAGTGGATTTCGCCAGCGTGGGCACGAACGACCTCACTCAGTACACCCTGGCGGTGGACCGAACCAATGAGAAGGTAGGACCGCTGGCCGACGCCCTGCACCCGGCCGTCCTGCGGCTGGTGGCGGCCGTGGCGGCTGCCGGTCGCAAGCGGGAGAAGTGGGTCGGGGTCTGCGGCGACCTGGCCGGCGACCCCCTGGCCGCGCCGATCTTGGTGGGGCTAGGGGTGAAGGAGCTCAGCATGGCGCCGCCGCTCTTGCCGGAGGTGAAGGAGGCCATACGGGCCCTCTCGATGACTAGGGCCGAGGAGATCGCCCGGAGGGCCCTTTCCTGCGCTACAGCGGAGGAGGTGCGCGAGCTGCTCGTGGGAGTTTTGGCCGCGCGCTTTCCGTAACGCGCCGCGTTGTCTCTTTCAGAGGGCAGAGGTCGCTGGGTGGGAATAGGTGCGGAACCGGTGCTGCATGCTTAGAACGGGCTAGGTACCCACTGGGGAGCTCGTAGCTGACGGTTTGTATGTACTGTAGCAGGAAGGGATGAAGGCTTTATTGCCAAACAGGATCGCCATCACACCAGCCGGGGTAAGGGAATGAGGAGAAGCACGCCTTCGATGTGGGTGTGGTTCTCTGACTTTTTAAGGAGGTAATCCAGGTGGTGGACGTCGTTGTCATAGGAGCGGGTGTTGTGGGATGCATGATCGCAAGGGACTTATCCAGGTTCGATCTAGATGTGGTGGTGCTCGAGAAGGAAGACGACGTAGGCTGCGGGACCAGCAAGGCAAACAGTGCCGTCATTCACGCTGGGTATGATGCCCCTCCTGGGACGCTGAAGGCCGAGTTCAACGTACGGGGCGATGCGATGTTCGATGAGCTCTGCGAGGAGCTCGACATCCCCTTTAGGAGAATAGGCTCACTGGTGGTAGCCGTTAGGGAAGACGATATGAAGGAGCTCAAGAAACTGCTCGAACGGGGTCGGGATAACGGGGTATCCCCCTTGCGGATCATCGGCAGGAGCGAGCTGCTGGAGCTCGTCCCGAATATCACGAGCAAGGCCTATGCGGCGTTGTACGCGCCGAAGGCGGGGATAATAAACCCCTTTGAGCTCACCATCGCCCTGGCGGAGAACGCCGCCGAGAACGGCGTGAGCTTCAGGTTCAACTCGCCCGTGGTCGACATAGGGGCGGGCGAAGACGGGGCCTTGGTGGTCCGTACCCCTCATGAGACCTACCGGAGCCGCTTTGTGGTCAACGCCGCGGGCCTCTTCGCCGACGAGATCAGCCGCAGGGCGGGCGCTGAGCCCTACACCATAACCCCGCGTAAGGGCGAGTACCTCCTCTTCGATAAAGCCTACAGCGACCTCAACGTGGTGGTCTTCCCGACGCCCACTAAGATCTCCAAGGGGATCCTGGTGTGCCCCACTATCGACGGGAATTTGTTCATAGGCCCCAACTCGCAGGACGTCGAGGATAAGGACGATACCAGCGTGACCTCGGAGGGAATAGATGAGATCATCAGGGGGGCCAAGGAGCTTATACCGGATCTGCCCTTGGGCAAGGTCATAACCTCCTTCGCCGGCTTGAGGGCTGTATCCGACAACAACGACTTCATCATCGAGGCCTCGAGGAAGGTCAAGGGCTTTGTCAACGTCGGAGGGATACAGTCCCCGGGCCTCTCGAGCGTCCCCGCTATAGGCGAGAGGGTCGTCGAGATATTGCGGGAAGAGGGCCTGGAGTTGAAGGAGAAGGGCGACTTTCGCGCTCGCCGGAAGAGGATCCCCGCCTTCAGGGAATTGACTAACGAGGAGAGAGAGAGGCTGATCCAGCGCGATCCCGCTTATGGCTACGTTATCTGCCGGTGCGAGACGGTCACGGAAGGCGAGATAGTGGAGGCCATCAGAAGGC
>DFND01000012.1 GCA_002375895.1 Firmicutes bacterium UBA3576 | reverse complement strand
AACCGGCAGGAGTCAGCAGAGGGCATAGTGTGTGCGTGGCAGCATGATGGTCCGGTGGGTTCAAGTCCCACTGGGTCTCGGACTGGGAGACCCATATCCAAACCCGGGGGTAATGCCTCGGGGGCCGGGGAGACCCGGAGGGCAGGGCGCCCGCTGTGAGGCGGGGTCTGAAGGGCTTGCGAAGAAACACCAGGCCGTAATCAATGGGGGCGACCCCGTGGATGAACCGGTCGGCCAAAGACGGGGCAAGGTCGAGCCTGCACTATGGAGGCGAAGGCGTTCCAGTCCACCCGTCGCACGAGGGTGTGTGCGGGCGGCATGGTGTGGAAGACCGTCATGTGACCCACGGAGGCCTCGTATCGTCTGTGGAGTAGCACCGTGATGCGTCGGTGGGTAAACATAACGGGAGTGTGGGGCCCTGTGCGCTCGCGCACTCCGGTAAGACAAGCGTACAGCCCGGTAAGGCATCCTATAAGGCAACCCCGAAATGGGTGCTTAAGCGGTGCGAGGAGTCGGAGAGCCGAATAGTACCTGAACCGGCGAAGAACAGAAACGCCGGGACAGTCCAACCTGGGGCGGCCCGTGGACATTCAAAAGATGTCCGGACGGGGGGAAGGCGGCTCACTCAACGGTAGCCGAAGCTTCAAATGGCCAGTGAGTAGGCCTTAAGGAAAGGATAGTTCCCTGTGTGAAAGACCCGGAACTTACGGCGGAGGAGACTGAGCGGATGGAGAATCCCGGCAAGACGAAACCAAAGAAGATCCACTCGCTCATCGATAAGGTTTACAGTCGGACGAACCTGATGCTCCGCTGGCGGCGTCTCCGGGCCAATCGCGGCAAGGGCGGGGTTGACCGGGTGAGTATTGATGACTTTGCGGCGGTAGCCGAAGACGAACTGGCGAGCCTGCACGAAGAGCTGCGGGACGGCACTTATCGCCCGCTGCCGGTGCGGCGAGTCTACATTCCAAAGCGGGGCAAGCCTGGTGAGAGGAGGCCTTTCGGCATACCGGCCATTCGTGATCGTATCTGCCAGCAGGCGCTCAAGAATCGGTTGGAGCCGATCCTGGAGCCCGTGTTTAACGACTGCAGCTATGGTTATCGCCCGGGTCGCTCGACCCATGACGCCCTGCGCAAGATCTGGCTGGAACTGCAGGCCGGATACGGGTGGGTTGTGGACGCTGACCTGCGGGACTACTTCGGAAGTGTGTCGCATGAGGCGCTCATTGATATGGTGGCGGAACACATCAGCGATGGTCGGGTACTGAGGCTGGTTCGTCAGTTTCTGACGGCGGGATACCTGGAAAAAGGGCAATGGTTTCCGACAAACAGGGGTACGCCGCAGGGCGGGGTCATTAGTCCGTTGCTGGCCAACCTATACCTGACACCGTTCGATGATGCCATGACACAGCGCGGATATCGGCTTACGCGCTATGCTGATGATTGGGTCATCCTGTGCCGAACGCGGGACGAAGCCGAGCGTGCGCTACAGGAGGCTCAGGAGGTACTGACCGAATTGGGCTTGGCCCTGCATCCAGCCAAGACCCGTATTGTGCAATCTCCTGGGGATTCGAATTCCTGGGTTACAAGCTGAAACGCGGGCGTGGATTTTATCTACCCGCGGCCCGGCGTAAGACGCGTGGGAATCCCCAGAACATCTACGCCATCCGCACTGCCAAATCCGTGGAGCGCTTCAAGGACCGCATTCGCAAACTGACCCGCCGGCGGGTCCCATTGACCTTGCCGGAGCTTATTGCAGAACTCAACCCGGTCATCCGTGGTTGGGGTCAGTATTATCGCAAGGCCCATGTGCGGCGTCTGGGCGGCGATGCGGAATCAAAAGGAAGTAGGGGCTAAAGCTGGGGCTCGAGGGTTAGCGCCGAAGGACTAAAGAGAGGGCAGATAGGATTACAAGGTGTAGCACTCCAGTCAGAGGCTGCCGAGCTGGATAGGGAAGTCGATGGAGGTTGTTGCCTAGGAGACGGTGATGCGCACAGCATGCCGCGCGAGGCCATTAAACAATAGTCGTTTTCTAGCTAGGCGGTAACATTAGGTCAAATGAACAAGGCGGCAGAAGGAACGCCCTTTAAAGCTGGAGAATAATACCTTGGACTCGAAACCAAGGGGAGTGGTTTTCTTGCTAAAGACAACAAGAATACTGCCAGCAGTCCTTTGCATACTTCTTCTCAGCTCGTCTGCCGGCGTGCTAGCGGCCGGCTTCTGGGACACCGACGGGCATTGGGCGAACCGGTACATACAGGTAATGGACCTCAAGGGAGTGATCACTGGTTTCCCCGATGAGTCCTTCCGCCCGGACGACCACGTGACGCGTGAGCAGGCCATTGTCATGATAGTCCGGGCACTGGGGTATAAGGACGACGAAGTGCGCGGCAAGCCCATACCCTCCTCCTTGGTCGATGCCGAGCTGATTCCAGGTTGGGCCGCCGGCCACGTGGCCGTGGCCGTGGAACAGGGCATCCTTAGCGAGTCAGATCTGGTGAACTTTCGGGGTATGGCTGAGGCATGGAGGCTGGACATAGCTCAATGGGTGGTACGTGCTATGGGCCTCGAAGATGAAGCTGAGACCAGGTGGGGAGAGGCTCTCGCCTTCACCGACACCTGGTCCATCCCCCTCAAGGCGCGAGGCTATGTGGCCGTCATTGACGAAAAGGGCATCATGACCGGCTTCCCCGATGGGAGCTTCAGGCCCTTCGGTGCTGTTACGCGCGCCCAGATGGCGACTCTTCTAGCACGGATGGACAAGCAGCAGCAGAACTCTCTCGATGAGGCGGAAATACGCGGGACACTAAGCGTCCTAAAAGTTCTTGCCCCCGCCAGCATCATTTTAAGGACCGGGTCCTCGACCAGGGAGCTGCCGGTGCCCAGCTATGCCTCTATTTACCGAGGCGACACGACGATAAGACTCGGCGAGCTTGTCATAGGCGAGGAGCTAATGGTCCTGACTGACGAAGAGGGGCGTGCGGTGTACATAGAGGTGATTTCTAACGGCGCCAGCACCGAACCCAAAGACGAACTGCCCGACGACGGAAGTGCTGATGGCGGCTCCCAGACTGTCACCCTGCATAGCGGCGTTGTCCTTTACGTAGAGAAGGACCACACCCCCGTGCTGGTGCTGCTTCGAGAGGATGGGACCGTGGAGCGGCTGGGCGTTGATTCCTCCGACACAGTGGAGGATGTCCTCATGGGACAGTCGGTCACGGCTCAGGTCAGCGGTGACCAGGTGGTAACCGTCTCCATCAATGACAGGCCGGGCTTCATCCGGGGCCGGTTGACTGGAGTGCTGGATGGGCTCGTGCTCTCCATGATCAGTGTAAAGAGCGATGCCGGCGACAAGAACTATAACGTCGCTCCAGATTGCAAGGTATATCGAGACGGCGAGGCGGTTGACCTCAAGGGGCTCGAGGTCGGGGACAGGGTGGCTATTCGCTTGGTAGACGGTGAAGTCAAGGAGATATACGCGGAGAGCAGGGTGAAGCACGTCAGCGGCACAGTGAGCGCCCTGGAGTTCGGCGAGGAGATAACCATCACCGTGGATGTCGAGGACGGACAGGACATCCTGGTGCTCGGGCCAGAGGTCAAGGTGACCAAGAACGGTAAGCCCGCCGGTCTGACCTCGATCCGGGAGACCGACGAGGTGCTGATCACCCTTGTCGACGGCGTGGTGACCGAGGTCGAGGCCACCAGCGTAAAGCACGTGGTGGAGGGCACCATTACCGCCATCACCATAGCGGAGCTTCCCACCATTACGATTGATTTCGGCCAGGGGAACCTCGAGACCTATCCCGTAGGGGAGGACGTGGTGGTTAGGATCAACGGCGAAGGGGCAGCCTTCCGGGAGCTGAATTACGGATACGCCGTCACCATGACTATCGAGTACGACATGGTGACTGCGATTGACGCCGAGGTGCAGGAGACCTCCGCCGAGGTGCGCGGACAGGTACGGTATATCGATACCAAGGCCAAGGTGCTTCTCGTAGCGGTCTTGGCCGGGACCCTGGGGGCCAACGATGTGCTGATGGAGGTCGAGGTGACTGATGAGACTCTTATCGTCAAGGGCGGCGAGACGGTTCCCTTCTCGGCGCTGGCCCACGGTGACACCATAGCGGCCTTTGGGGAGAAAAGGGCCAACATGTTCAGCGCCGACACCATAGTGATCATCGCTTCAGGAAGCGTCGGGATAGGCCGGTAGATACATCTCACCGGCGGAACGGACGACTTGGCCTAATACGAAAGAGAGATTACCATAGGAGGCGTCTTTACGAGAAGGCGGACGGAAATAGGCCTTAGCACGGCGTTCCCGAACCAGGGGCAAGACCGACGAGCCCCTGGTTATACTTTCATGTGCTGCCAGCGGCCGGCCCGGAAGCGCAGGCTTATCAGCAAAACCCTGGCGAACCAATCAGCCGCCATGGCCACCCAGGCGCCGACGAGGCCCAGGTTCAGCAAGGACACCATCACGAAAGCTAAGGGCAGGCGCACGGCGAACATGCCTGCCACCGTAGCCCAGAAGACGAAGGACGTGTCGCCAGCCCCTCTTAGAGCGCCGGACAGGATGAAGGAGAGCGCCATCGGTATCTGTGCGGCCGCCGACACGCGCAGGGCGGCGCTGCCGTAGCGTACCACCGCCTCATCGCTGGTATATATCCTCATCAGCAGCTCGGGGGCGACTAGAAAGACTACGCCCATGAAACCCATCACGTAAGCGCCCAGCTTGCACGATTCCACGGCGCTTCGCCTGGCCAGATCTGGCCTCCCGGCCCCGAGTCCCTGACCTACCAGGGTCGTGGCCGCCGTAGCGAAGCCGAGGCCGGGCATATAGGAGAGAGCCTCGGCGTTAATGGCCAGGGTGTGCGCGGCGAAGGCCACGGTCCCAAGCCCACTGACGGCCCTCACGTAGAAGAATTGGCCCACGCTCATGGCCAGCCTTTCCATGGCGGCCGGCGCCCCCACCCGGAACATGCGCAGGAGGAGGTCCGTCCTGATTGACAGAAGGGCGGCTGGCCTCAGATGAAGGGCTGAACGCCCGGCCAGCAGGACGTAAAGCAGCACTGCAGCCCCCAGGGTGCGGGCGAGGCTGGTGGAGATGGCCGCCCCGACCAGTCCGAGGGCCGGCAGGCCGAACTTGCCGAAGATTAGGACGTAGTTGCCGAACACGTTTACGATGTTAATGGCCACGTTGATCCGCATCGGCGTCACGGTGTCCCCAGCGCCCCTGAGCGTCGCGCTGAGGACGAAGGATACGATCATGGCCGCTATGCCCGGGGCCACGTAGACCAGATACCGGGCGCCGAGCTCTCTAACCTTGGCTGTCGGCCCCATAAGCCCCACTATATCCTCCGCAAAGAACGCCATGAGCGCCCATATGACCCCTCCCATGAGGACGCTCACCCAGGCCGCCTGTCCTGTGGCCAGGTCGGCCATGTCCCTTTTCTCCGCCCCGGTGAACCGGGCCACAAGGGCGGTGGCTCCCACGCTGAGCCCGTTTACCAAGGAGAAGAGGACGAAGAGAGGCTGCATGCTCATGCCGACGGCAGCTACGGCCGCCGGCCCCAGTCTCCCTACCATCGCCATATCCACTATTTGTACCAGGGTTTGGAGGGCTATCTCGGCCATGACCGGCCAGGCGAGGACGAGGACCTTGCGCCGGACGTCCTGCGTGTCGGTGAGCTCGATAGCCCTATCCCGGGTTTGCTCCGATTTCAACTTCATACCTCGCCTTCAACCTTCATTAGCTGCTAATCCAGGGCAGACCAGCTACTAGGATGGTGCATCTTGCCTCTGCCTTCGATAATGGTAATCCCCGGGATAAAGGCGTCTTGCTGGATGTATTCAATGAAGGCCTCAGTTATGTCGGGGTCAAACTGTTTCCCCTTTCCCTCGCGGAGCTCCTCGAGACACCTCCTGAGCTCATAGCCCGTGCGGTAGGGTCGGTCGGAGCTCATGGCGTCAAAGGCGTCCACCACGGCCAGTATGCGCGCTCCGTAGGGGATCTCCTCGGCCTTCAGGCCGTCGGGATATCCCTTCCCGTCGTAACGCTCGTGGTGATACCTTATAACCTCCGCTATGTGCTCCAGCGTCGGTATGCGCCCCACCAAGTCCGCTCCGATAACGG